>JAADGX010000334.1 GCA_013152135.1 Chlorobiota bacterium | reverse complement strand
GGAGCGAATTACGTCGTTTTCGGCACAACAACGTTAAATTCCGGCAGCACCGTGAACTATCGTGCCAGCGCGGATCAAACTATTAATACCTCCCTCACATACAGCAACCTGACATTATCCGGCAGTGGAGCGAAATCAATATCCGGCGCCTTGACCGTAAACGATGCATTGACTATTTCCGGCACCGCGACCTTCAGCAATTCCACCTACAACGTTACCGTGGGGGGAAGCATGACGAATAACAGCAGCGCTCAGACATTCGGCTCCGGCTCCTTTTCGTTCACCGGCACAACCATCAGCGGCACAGGGGCGATGGACTTTTCAAGCTCTACTGTAAGTTTTAGCGGGTCCAACATTACATTAGGGAGCGGCGCTACAGGCGGGAATCTCACTTTCTCTTCGGTAACGTTTTCAAATGATAATGCCGCGATCACCATCGGAGGCAATTCCTATGCTGGTACGGTGACATTCAACGGCGCGGTCTCCGTCTCCGGCACAAACGCCTCTCTCACTGTTTCCGGTGGCACAACATCGTGGACAAGCTTGAATATGAGCGGAAGCAGTTCATCCGCGACTTTCTCCAATACTTCCGGATACAATTCGTTTTCCAGTAACGCCACATTTGGAAATGACTTGTCAATCAGCGCCGAATGCGATGTGTCGGGTACACTTACCGTGACAGGGGATTTAACTATAAGCGGCAGCACTGGAACCGGTGACAACACAAACACGTTCACCGGCCTGGTCACGATTGCCGGACAGACGGTTTCCTTCTTGGGAACGAATACACTGGACGGCGGCTTCAGTCATACAAACTCAGGGGCCGGGTCGTCGTGCACAATCGGTGGAACTTTCGATGCTTCTGCCTCCGGAACAACAACGACAATCAGCGCGGCCACCGTGTCATTATCGGGAACGCCATCGTTTTATAACCTTGTGGTTTCCAATTCATCGGGGACGTTCACGACGTCCGCGAGCTTTTCCATCGCTAACACGGCGAATTTTTCCAAGGACCTTACCGCAACCGGATATACCATCACATTTGGCGCCAGCGCTCCGGCTTCATGCATGCTGGGGGCGGGTGAAATTATCGGCACGGTGAGCCGCACATTGGGAGCGGCTAGTTCGGGCGCGTACGACTTCAACGGATCGAACACAGAATTCCTCATACCGTCTGGAGAATTCAGTGGCAATAATACTATTACCATGAAACTCGTGAAATCCGCTCCCGACGCTCAGGCGGTAAAACGGTACTACGATGTTTCAAATACATCGAATCCCTCTTACCAACCCAGCTCGTCCGCGAGACTGCAGCTTGAGTACGATGACGAGGATCTGAACGGAAACATCGAGGCCAACTTGAAAATGTGGTATGGTACATATGGTTCGGCGGGCGAAGGAGGCTTCTCCCTTTTGAGTTCCTCTCAGGTCAATACCACGACGAATATCGTCTGGTATAACTTTCCCGGTTCTTTCAATTTCAAATGGCGTTACACCATGGGAGAATCGACAAAGCCTTTGCCGGTGGAACTTACCGTTTTCACGGGACGACTTGTCAACGATCGCGTGAAGCTCAGATGGGAAACCGCCACGGAAGTCAACAGCTACGGCTTCGTGATCCAGCGGAAAAACAGCGCCGGGGAATACGAGGAAATCGGTTTCGTGGAAGGACAAGGCACCAAGAATACTCCGAGCCACTACGTATTCTACGACAGGGACCTCCCCATGCAGGGAATGCTGATGTACCGCTTGAAAATGGTCGATCGCGATGGCACGTTCGAATACAGTGATGAGGTGGAGATCGCTGCCGCACCGGGATCTATCGGGTTGAAGCAGAATTTCCCCAATCCCTTTAATCCCCGGACATCCATCACGTTCACCGCTCCCGAATCGGGGCCGGCAACGCTCAAGATTTACAACAGCGCGGGCAAAGAGGTTGCGACAATCTTCAATGGAACCGTGGAAGCCGGGGTTCAGAAATCGGCCTTCTTCGACGGCAGCAGCCTTCCCAGCGGCACATACATTTACGTGCTGCAGGTCGGTTCCTACACGGAATCCCGCAAGATGATGCTGGTGAAATAAGACAACACACTATCCTCCTGTAAACACACAAAGCCCCGTACATTTCGGGGCTTTGCTGTTATTAACCGTCTGTGAGAATACAATACAGTCAAGGCAAGCGAACCTGCCTTTATTTCAATTAAGAACTCTCTGTTTTACATGCCGCTGAGAGCGGACAACATGCTCAGGCCGAAGATGCCGAAGAGAATGGATGTGAGAATCGCGGACAGGATGAAGTACACTACGATCAACACGATGATGGAAACAACCAGATACACGACCACTTTGTCTTCCGGGGTCTGCATGGTCTTGGACAATCCCAGGTACATCAAGTACAGTCCATACAACCCGAAAAGCATTCCCAACCACGAAAGCGCGGGAAAGACATTCAGGATTCCCCCGATCCAAACGGGCGTGTACGAATAGGCGACAAGTTGGATGGCGCGGCCAAGGTTCTTCTGGGAATTAAAGCTGCCCGCCAGGGCGTCCACGACAAAAGCAGTGAGGTAAACTCCACCGATAGACACAAGCAGCGATATGATACCCGAAGCAATTCCATACGTGAAGGAACGAAATCCCAGGAATCCCACTACACCGTACCCGATAATAACAGCCACAGCGGGAAGAATGGCCAGGGGTATCACGTATCCGGTCATAATCTGACCGACGTTCGGTTCCTCAGCGCCGATGACCTCCCATTCTTCCTTGGGCTTGAGGATGATGTTTTTCGCTCTGTCAACAAGATTCATAGGGCCTCCTTGTTTGTTGGGTTACTGTATGAATAGAATAAAGACATGAGGGTATTCGCAAACGGACGTCAGTTGAGGTTGTGAAAATCAGGCATGATTCGGAGTCGAAGGTGCAATCGTCCTTGCGTCAAAAAATCACCTTTTTTTTCCGGAAAAACAACTGGAAAGCAAAAAAACAAAACAGGCGGCACATGGGCCGCCTGGAAAGAAAACGAAAAACAGGTTACTTGAGTTTTCGCGATACCGACTTGGCCTGCATGAACAGGAGCAGGTAATCCCGGCCTCCGGCCTTCGAGTCCGTTCCCGACATGTTGAATCCCCCGAAAGGATGCCCACCAACGAGCGCACCCGTACACTTGCGGTTGAAATAGAGGTTGCCGACGTGGAACTCCCGTCGCGCCCGTTCCATCTTGTCGGGATTGTTCGTATAGACGGAGCCGGTCAGACCGTAAATCGTCCCGTTGGCTATCTTGAGCGCGTTATCGTAATCCTTCGCTTTGATAAGAGCGAGTACCGGACCGAAGATTTCTTCCTGCGCGATCGTGTGGTTGGGCTTTACGTTTCCGATCACCGTTGGTTGAATGAACCATCCGGGGCGATCGATCTTCTCCCCGCCCGTGAGGAGTTTGCCTTTTTCCTTCAACCCGATCTTGATGTATTTCAAGATGTTCTGCTGCGCGGCCTTGTTGATGACCGGTCCCATGTATGCATTGGTTACCGGGTCATCCACCGTGATTTCCTTGACCTTGGCAACGAGCTTTTCCGTGAATTCCTTGTACACTTTCTGATCGATGATCGCTCGCGAGCAGGCGGAGCACTTTTGTCCCTGGAATCCGAAAGCGGAAGTCAACACCCCGTTGACGGCGTCATCAATATCCGCTTCCGCATCGACGATGATTGCATCCTTGCCTCCCATCTCGGCGACGACACGTTTGATCCAAATCTGCCCCGGCGACATCCTGGCAGCCATTTCGTTGATGCGCAGACCGACCTCCATGGAACCGGTGAACGAGATGAACCGCGTCTTGGGATGCTTCACCAGGTAATCTCCGACCGATGAGCCCGGTCCGGGCAGGAAATTCAACACACCGTCCGGCACGCCGGCTTCACGAAGGATTTCCGTGGCCAGCCATCCCATCATGGGGGAATCCGAGCTGGGCTTCAATATTACCGTGTTTCCTGAAACAATGGCCGCCGAGGTCATTCCGACCAGTATCGCCAAGGGAAAGTTCCAGGGCGGGATGACGATACCAACTCCAAGCGGTATGTACTCCAGCATGTTCTTCTCGCCCTTTACGGGCGTCACGGGTTGCCTGGCCGCGTATCGCAGCATCTCCCGGCCGTAGAACTCCAGAAAGTCGATCGTTTCGGCCACGTCAGCGTCGGCCTCCGTAAAGTTCTTTCCAACTTCAAACACCATCCACGCATTCAGCTCGAACCGCCGCCTGCGCATGATGCGCGCTGCTTTAAACAACACGTTCGCGCGTTCACGAGCGGGGGTGAACCGCCAGGTCTCGAATGCTCTCAGCGCCGCTTTCATTGCCTGGTCAGCCTTGCTGATGTCCGCCTTGTTAAATACCGCGACGACCTGGTCGGGCTCGGCAGGATTCAGCGAGCGGAGTTTATCTCCCGTCCGCACGTTTTTCCCGCCAATAACAAGAGGGTATTCCCGGCCGAGCTGCTTTCTCACCCGGGCCAGGGCACGTTCCATTTTCCTTCGGTTCTCCGCGCGGGAGTAATCAAGTATGGGTTCGTTTTGAAATGGTTTCGGCATGGCTCTTCCTTTAGCTTGATGTAGGTGTTACGTCTTTTATTTCCCCTGCCACCGAGGATCGCGTTTTTCCTTGAACGCTTGCATTCCTTCCTTCTGATCCTCGGAAGCGAACAGGAGATAAAAATTTTTTCGTTCGAATTCGAGACCCTCGCTGAGCGAAGTCTCGTATGCTTTTAACACGGATTCCTTGGCCAGCCGCACCGCCAATGGTGGTTGCGAAGCAATGCGCCGTGCAAGCGCCACGGCTTCATCCACGACAACTTCCACCGGTACCACTTTGGATACCAGGCCGCGCTGGTATGCTTCGTCGGCCGACATCATCTCGCCGGTCAGCACCATTTCCATGGCCCTGCTCTTGCCCACTATTCGCGTGAGACGCTGCGTCCCGCCGGCGCCGGGGATCACGCCAACACGAATTTCCGGCTGTCCGAATTTCGCCGTTTCCGACGCGATGAGAATATCACACAACATGGCAAGCTCGCAGCCCCCTCCAAGCGCGTATCCGCTCACCGCGCCGATGATTGGCTTGTGAATACGCTTTATGCGCTCCCATTGCGCAAACTGGTCCCGGTACAACATCTCGATGGCGGTGGCATCCGCCATCTCCGTAATGTCCGCTCCGGCGGCCCATGCTTTTTCACTCCCGGTCAGAACGATGCATGATATCGAATCATCAGCGTCAAACGCCTCCAGCGCATGGACGATCTCCTCCATACTCACCTGGTTCAGTGCATTGAGCACGTTCGGCCGGTTCATCCGGAGTATCCCGATCTTCTCCTCAGCGCTGACAAGAATATGTTGGTATCCCACGATAATTCCGCGCCGTTTAAAAAAGCCGAATTCGGGTAATGATGCCGTTCTCCTGGATTTCATTCACAAGGCGGTTCACCTTCGACAACGTACTGTCGATCCGGTCGGCGAACGTCGTATCGGATACGAATTTCGCCAGCAGTCCCCGGCTGCCTCGAAGTTCCCGCAGCAGAGCGGTGAGTTCCCGCATTGCGCTGTCGCTGACGGCAAGAAACCCATTGACGCGATCAAGAGAATTTACGGCCCCCGGACGAATGTCCCTGAGAAGCGAATCCAGGCCCGCCGTAACACCAGCCAGATTCGCTGCCACGCGCCGCGCGTTTTCACGGTTTTCTTTCAGCATCAATCGCATCTCGGAAAAAACGCCATCGATGTTACTCAAAGTGGATTTCATGGAGAATTGCACTACCGTATCGCCCAGGACGTTGTTCACGGACACGAGCAAACGATTGCTGTTGGCAAGCAGTTCACCCGCCTCCTCGCGCGCATCTCCAATCATCCGCAAGGCGCCGGCAATATCCGGGTTCACCGAACCGGGAAGAATGTTGTCGGGATTCCAGCGTTCTTCACTCACACCCTGCTGAATTTCGACTTTCTTCCCCCCCATTAATTCCAGCATCTCTATGACCGGATGGGCATCGACCGTGAGATAAACATCCCCGCTGATGCTTGCCACGACGAGTACGGAGTTCCCGTCGATAATGACACGATCCACCACACCAACTTTGACACCGTTGACCGTGACGGGATCGTTGGTTTTCAGACCAGCGCTGGTCGGAAACCGCATGGTGATTTTGTACTGGCTGGACATCACGGACCAGTTTTTCACCCAAGCAAAACCGGCAAAGAATATAATGAGCCCGATAAGCACGGTGATGCCAACCTTGATTTCAGTTGTTCGTGATTTCGTCATGCTGTTTTGTCGCCTCCAAAGTCCATTCTAATCCGAACGGCATGCAAGATCGAACGAATCTTCAATTGTATTCACGCGGTTTCAGAGATATCATTCCGCTTCCTCTCCTAAGCTCTCACGCATCTATTCTTACGAATCCATCCTGGTTCATGCGTTACACGTGCAGAATAAAATCCAGATAAATTTTATCGTTCGCAATAAATAACATACCAAATCAAGGAGGAAACTCAAAGCTGCCCGACAGGCAAAAAAGAAGGGCTGATCGATACAGGATCAGCCCCCGGGCAAGAAGGTTCGAGATGGCTTTGTGTCAATAAACGTGACTGATCGCTTCTGTACTCTGCATAAATAAGATATCCACACGCCGGTTCATCTTGCGGTTTTCTTCGGCGCTGCCTGGAACAATCGGCGCGACAGACCCGAATCCGAGAAAAAGCATGCGCCCACGGTCGATCCCTGATTCGCGAAGAAACAAACCGACTCTGTGCGCACGCATCAACGAAACCAGCATATTGGAATGCGGTGCGCCTTTATCACATGAGTGCCCCCGTATCTGAACCTTCAACGTTGGATGTTCCTTGAGAACTTCCACCACATTTTTCAACGTCACTGTAGCATTGGTTGTCAACGCCGACGAGGCAAAGCGGAAATAAACATCCGCAATCACCCATACGGCGTGTTTGCCCGCTCTATCCCGAAGCGGTATCCCGTACCACGCTTTTTTCGCCCGCGCAAACGTGCTTTCAATTTCCTCGACCGTGCGGACAGCATTATACTCGGGCCGCAACATCCTGATCTCGACTTCGTTCCCCGAGGTTCTCATCATTTGGAACTCCGAGGCCTCCTGCAACCCTGCGACTTCACCGAATCCATTATCCTTTACGTGTACATCCACTTCACCGGACTGATCCGCTGCAAGATTTCGTGGAAGAGAGACCGCCTCAACCGATTCCGGCATATTCTCCATTTTCGACGTATCATGAACAATCCCGTTTTCATGATCTCTCTTTAACTGTTCTTTCATAAGTTGTTTCACAAGCGTATCGAGCCTGGAAACGGTCAAGGCGATTTCACCACCACGTAGTTCGCGCGCTTTGCTATCAAAACGTTTCGGAATCTCGACTCGCACGATCGGTCCAACACGCATCGCCGGACTTCGGTCGAAGTAATAGGTAAAACTTGCATTCAGGCCGGAGTATCCGTCCGCGGCACGCCCGCTCGTAAAACCATCAAATTCATCCGCGGTTATCAACGTGCTCATGACGTGCATCGAGATACTGGCTGATTTTGTCATAAAGAACTCCACACCGAAGCCGGCTTCGTAAAAAGGCGTCAACGAGGTCGAGAAACTCGGATCATTCTTGTGCTTGTAGAAAACGGATCCGCCTCCAGCGTACAAGTATGGAACAAACGTGCTCGAAAAACGACTGAGACTGTACTTCACGTTCAAACTGGCCGTGATAAAATTCGTAAACAATGGATAGCGCCGGGGCTCATCCAGAATCATACGTTCCCCCTCGATATTTCCATACCGAGAACCGAGAGAAAGTGAAATATCCTTAAACGGATAGAATCCCATTTCGAAAAAAGCTTGGGGCGCCCACGTGGCGTTATCAATTCCGTTTAAAACACCGGCATCGAAACTGCTCCCGATGGCCGAGAACCCTCCACCGGTCGATAAATACAGCGACCCCGGCTCACGCTGAGCATCCATTGAAGAACCCATCAGGATGAAAACCGTGACAAGAACGTGTATGTGAATTGATCTTTTCATCAGTATGTGCATTCCTTCATTGTTGCTTTTGTTATAAAGTCAACAATAGTGCCAATAATAGCTTCTCCCGTGGATATCCTGAAACACCACAGGATGACAACG
>JAADGX010000198.1 GCA_013152135.1 Chlorobiota bacterium | reverse complement strand
TCGAGCTGCAGCTCGACGCGTTTCCTGTACCAGGGGATGGCGGGTGCGATTACCAGATAGCCGATTTCCAAACCCGCCGCAATGAGAGCTGGTATCCAGTTCCATGACACAAGCGAAAACAACCCCGCTCCCACGACAGCTATGATGTTGTACTGGGACGTCAGGGCCGCTTTCAATGCCTTAAAATAATTCACCGACATGTCTCACCCCCTCCATGACCTTGGAAACGTATTTAGACAGGCGTGCCGCATAAGTAATCCGGTGGTTTGAACGCGGGAAGCGCGTATCCTTGTCGCTTGCGGCGACTTGTACGGCATCCCTGGATACTTGTTTCTGGCCTGTTCCGGCACCTGAATATAGAGAAATGGTTACGGCCAATCAAGATTGGCGCCTGATGCCCGTCGCAGCGGCCGGTCTTCGGAACGGCGACAAAAAACAGGTCGTTTGCATCGCACAGGTTTGACCCTGTGCAAAATCTCCTTGCTCTTAATTGCACAAGTAATTACTTTGCCGCATCGGTATTCAAGAAACAAGGACAACGAGTTCCGAAAAGCGCTCTTTCAAGCCAGAACGGACAAACATCATGTCGACAATCGGAAAAGCAAACTCGTTCATTGAGCAGTCTCTTCCCGGCATTTCCTCCCGGCTTGATTTAACGGGAGCGGGTTTCCCTTGGCCAAGAACACCGCAACATCCATCGGTATCACGAACGGAGGCTCGTCAAAACCCAGACACGAACAATTTCATTACTATCACACCTTTTCTCGCGGGAACGCGTTCCTTTAACGGACACACTATTATTATAGAAAGAGCAAAGAGACTTTATCCATTTCGGGAGAGGTAATCATGCAGAAGAACAGGCATATTCTGATCATCAGTATACTCTTTCTTGTCTACGGTATCCTCGACTTCGCCTCGTTTTCCATTGACATCGCCGATCTGCGATTCCGCTTTCCGACGTTTGCGATCCTCATCCCGATTGGCATCGGCTTGATGAAAGGGAAAGCATGGAGCTGGTACGCAGCTTTATTCATCGCGTTGCTGTCCGCCTTGACAGCGGTCATCTTCGTATTCTTGCTGACAACAGTACCCGATGGAGAGGCGCTGTCAGGGATGGTTTTATGCTCCTTCCCCTTTGAATTGACACGAACCGCGTTAACTCTGTACACGGGCGTCTCTTTCCTTTTTTCACTCTACGTGTTCATCGTACTGATCAGGCGGAATGCACGGGAGCTGTTCCGCGCGACTTCATGAAAACAAGATAACAGCAGGAGCATCGGGTCCTCTTTCATACACGAACCATACAAGCTCTTCCGCTCACTCCGGTCATTCCCCTCCCGAATCGAGAGAGCGTCTTGTTACATTCTCGAATTCATTCTATTTTGATTGTACGTTGTTGCACTGATTTCCGGGGCCAGAGTTGGGAAAAACATATAGATCCTCCGGCGTTGACATCGATGCCGGTGAAGAGACCCTCCGCCGAATCAAGAAGAGCGTAGCGGACACGTTCACCCCTGCCGTCCTCACCGACTTGGGAGCGTTCGGGGCCGTGTACGATGCCAGGTTCCCCGATTACCATGACCCGGTGCTGGTTTCCAGCGTGGACGGCGTCGGCACCAAGCTGAAAGTCGCCGCCATGTTCAACCGTCACGATACGATCGGGCAGGACCTGGTCAATCACTGCGTGAACGACATCCTCGCCTGCGGCGCCCGCCCCTTGTTCTTTCTCGATTATTTCGCCACCGGCAGGCTCGATCCGGCCGTGGCCGAGCAAGTCATCACCGGTCTGGCCGTCGCGTGCAAGCAAAACAACTGCTCGCTCATCGGCGGGGAAACGGCGGAAATGCCCGGCATGTACGCCCCTACCGAATACGATATTGCCGGCACTATCGTAGGTATTGCCGAAAAATCGAAGCTGCTGACCCGCGACCTGGTCCAAACCGGCGACCGCCTCATCGGCGTGCGCTCCTCCGGGCTCCATACGAACGGCTATTCCCTTGCCAGGGCGGTGCTGCTCGAACATTTCGGCCTGGAATCCTATTTCGACGAACTCGGCTGCGACCTGGGAACGGAACTGCTGAAAATCCACCGCTCCTACCTCCACGTCTTCTCGCCCCTGCTGGATCAGGGTTTACTGCACGGTTTGTCGCACATCACGGGAGGCGGCATCGAAGGAAACACCCGTCGCATCCTCAAGGACGGACAACGACTTTCCATCGACTGGAACGCGTGGGAACGCCCTCCGATCTTCACAATGATCCAGAACCTGGGCAAGGTTCCGGAAGAAGACATGCGCAGGACCTTCAACCTGGGCATTGGCGCGATCGCCATCGTGGGCGGCAATGCTGCCGATACCGTCTTCAATCTCCTCCGGGAAAGCGGCGAAGATCCCGTGTTCATGGGTGAAGTCGTGGCGGGTTGAACGGAACGATTTTCCACTTGCATACGCGCGCAACCACTGATATCTTTTAGAGACGTTATCCTTACCTGTCTGCCCTTGCAAGGATGAAACGCGATCCGGCTCTCCTGCGAATGCCGTGTGAGAAACCATTTTGCCATGTTCGTTTGTTAGCCTGATATCCACATCAAAGGAACCGCACATGAAGAATCTTGTAATACTGTTGTTCACTCTCACCTTCACAAGTCAATTTGCCTGGACCGGAACGGGTCCACGGTCGTCAAACGGGACGACGACGTCTTACCTTGACCGGCTTCCCGCCGACGCCCAGTTTGTTCCACACACCGTGATCGTGAAGTTCCGCGAGAGTGAGAGAAAACACCTCACCCGGCATTCCGTCGGCGTTGCTTCTATCGCGCCGGTCTTCACCGAATACGGGGTGTACACAGCCGAACAAATGTACCCGAATCACCGGCCGGTTCTCAGCAAAGCCGGGCGGGAAGTCGATCTCTCCCGGATGTACCGGCTCGAGTACTCTTCAGACGCGGATCCCATTACCGTGGCGAAGGCTCTTTCCGCGTACCCGGAGATCGAGTACGCCGAACCGGAACAGATTCATCATGTCGTGTACACGCCCACCGATCCGAAAGCGGCACAGCAGTATCACTTGAAACAGATCAAGGCATACGAAGCCTGGGACATTACCAAGGGAAGCAAAGACATCGTCATCGGGATCGTGGACACGGGCGTCGACTGGAAGCACAAGGATTTGCGGGCCAATATCTGGATCAATCCCGGCGAGGATGTCAACAACGACGGGAAACTCACACTCGCGGATTACAACAACGTCGATGACGACGGCAACGGCTTCGTCGATGACATCATCGGTATCGATTTCATCGGGCCGGACCAGTTCCAGGGAAGCAAATACTACGACAACGACCCACAGCCCACGGCCACGGGGAACCCGCATGGAACGCACGTCGCAGGCATCGCGGCGGCCGTCGGTGAGAATTCGATCGGCGTCGTCGGCGTTGCATACAAGTGCAAGATCCTTCCGATCAAGTGCGGCGACGACAAAGGCACGCGTTCCATCCGCCGGGGCTACGAAGGCATCGTGTACGCAGCGGACATGGGCGCCAAGATCATCAATTGCAGTTGGGGTGGCGGCGGATACCTTCAGAGCGAATACGATCAGGTTGAGTACGCCACGGCGAAGGGATCGCTCGTGGTCGCTGCGGCGGGCAATGACAACTCCGAGAAGTTCTCCTCCCCGGCAGCGTACCCACAGATCCTTGCGGTATCCAACGTAACCAGCAATGACGTCAAGAACGGCTCTTCGAACTACGGTACGTGGGTGGACGTCGCGGCTCCCGGCACCAGGATTCTCAGCACCGTCTCCCGGCCCGCCAACGGCTACCAGTCCGCAGGCTGGTCCGGCACGTCCATGGCCAGCCCCGTCGCGGCTGGCGTAGCGGCCCTGGTTCTTGCCAAGAATCCGAACATGACCCCCTTGCAGGTCGCCATGCAGGTGCGCGTGACGTCCGACAACATCGACGGTAAAAATGCCGCACGATTCAAACGCAAACTGGGGTACGGAAGAGTGAACGCCTACCGGGCGCTGACCGAACAATCGCCCGCGGTCAGGCTCTCATCCCATGCCATCTCCGACAGCAAAACAGGAAACGGCAACGGCATCATTGACCCCGGCGAAGATATCGCGGTTACGATGAAATTCAAGAACTACCTCGCCCCCACGACCAATGCCATCGTGACACTTACCACAACCAGCAATTACGTGGAGATCGTGGACGGGACCTTCATCCTCGGCACGATGGGCACGGGAGACGAAAAAGAAAACGGAGCGAATCCCTTCGTCATCCGCATCAAACAAAACATCCCCTTGAACGAGGAGATCAACTTGATTACCGAGATCAAGGATGGGAGTTACAGCGATTACGATGGTTTCACGATCATTGCCCAACCAACGTACCGGGATCACACCGCCAACGAAATCCTCACCACCCTGTCCAACGACGGTAATATCGGGTTCGACGATTTTTCCGGGATGCGCGGCCGTGGTTTCATCTTCCAGAACAACGGGTACAACGTCCTCTTCGAAGGTGGCCTCATGCTCGGAGCAATGGTCAACGGCGACGTCCGTGTCGTGGACGTGGTCAGAAACGAAGCAGGATCGGTTCAGAACGCGGATTTCGGCAGCAACAAGCCGTTGACAATGACGACGCCGGGACCCGTCGCAGCACAAGAAGGCACAGCGACATGGACGGACCAGCGCGCCAACGCCCGCGATCGGCTTGGCGTCCAGGTGCATCTCAACAGCTACGAGTTTACCGACCCCGGCACGACCAACATTCTTATTCTGCGCTACGATATCAAGAATACATCCGGAGTCACACTGGAGAATTTCCACGCGGGCCTGTTTTTCGACTGGGATATCGGAACCAGTGCGTACACGGACTACGCGAACATCGACACCGACCTCATGATGGGCTACGCCCTGGACAACAGCAAAGAAGTGCCCACACACGTGGGAGTGATGGTTCTCACGCGCGACAAACCCACGCACTACACGGCCATCAATAATCCCGACCCGGACGACAATGGACGCTTCGGTATTCACAACGGCTTTACAAAGGAAGAAAAGTGGGCTTCCATGAGTTCCGGTATTTTGCAGCGTTCAACACAGGAAACCGATATTTCCCAGGTCATCGGCAACGGACCGTACACGCTGAAGCCGGGGGAAAGCGTCACCATCGCGTTCGCCGTCTTGGCCGGATTATCCGTAAAGGAACTCAAGGAATCCGTCCCAACGGCTCTAACCTTGTGGGATAAAATCACGAAGCCGACGGCGGTCGATCATCCCGGCGTTTCCCGTTTTGCGCTGAGTGAAAGTTTCCCGAATCCCTTCGGCGCATCTTCCATCAGCGGCCAACGTACGGCCACGGTTTCATTCAGCGCTGCTGCGACGTCCCCGGTCCGTCTCGATGTCGTGGATGAATACGGACGTGCTGTAACGACGTTGTTCGACGATATTGCGCCACCGGGAAACCACGTTGTCCAATGGACGCCACAAAACGTTCCCTCCGGCATATACTTCCTCCGTTTGTACACCGCCCAGACGGTTCTCACGCACAAAGTCGTGTACATCAAGTAGAAAACCATTCTATACGGGGCTAATCATACAGCCGTTGCGTTACAAAAACGCAGCGGCTTTTCTTTAACGATAATCCGTTGTTGATCAATACGGTGGTTCGTTCATCCCGAACGTTTTCCATTCCTCTTTCGAGGGACCGAAGACACCCGGAACCTTTGAACCCGCCTGACGCAACAACACGGTCATCTGTCCCCGGTGGTGAATCTCGTGATTGATGAGAGCACTCAGCGTTAAACCGCGGGGCCATTGCTCACCGTACATCTCATCCGTCCGGAGAAGGCTTTCATCGCTCCAGTTGTCCCGGACAGCGGAAAGAAGCTCATCCGAAACGCCGGCGTAACCTTCCATGATCTCCCGGGCGGAAGACGGAGGCATGGATTTCCAGTCCACCGTACTGAATCCCAGGCCCGTTCTGCTCATCATCTCGGGAACGGTTGTTACGATATGCCAGGCAAGACCACCCAGCGTGCGATGACCTTCGGCGACCGACTGATCAAGATTGTCGTCCGTGAGTTGGGCAAAGACCTTGGCGGTACCCTCAGCCAGCGACCGGTAGGCGGAAATGAAATCATCGAGTTTGCGAAACATGGAACACTCCAGTATGATAAGGACAAAACGTTCTTCAAAGCCGCATCCAGGCCATGAACACACGGGCAGCCGGAAGGACGGCGGCGTATTTTACGACGGCAACTTTCCCAGGAGCTTCCAGACCCAGCGATGCGCCCGGTGCATGAACGCCGGATCTTCCATGAACATCATGATGCATTCCCCGTGCACGACGTTGATGCCGTGTTCCTCGCAAAAGCGTATGGCCTCCTCGGATTCCGCGCCCTGCTGCATCCATATCCTCCTGATGCCGTTTTCCGCGGCC
>JAADGX010000156.1 GCA_013152135.1 Chlorobiota bacterium | reverse complement strand
TTCCTGATTCATTACCACGAGGGAACGGAACGATCTGCCCGGGCGGCGGCGAAAATCGCCGAGGAGATCTACGTTCCGATCACGTCCTTATACCATCACAAGCCCGACACCAAGGTGAGCCTGATTTTCAAGGACGTGAGCGATTACTCCAACGGCCTCGCGTACTTCTTCAACAACAAGATCATCTTTTACACGAGCCCGCTCGACTACGATCTGCGTGGCACCCACAACTGGCTGCGCAACGTCATCTCTCACGAATTCACCCATATCGTGCAGATGCAGGTGGCGATGAAATTCGGAAGGTCGCTGCCCGCCTTCTCGTTCCAGTGGTTCGGCTACGAGCGCGAACGCCGCGACGACATCCTGTACGGTTATCCGAATGTTCTCGTTTCGTATCCTTTGCCCGGCGTCGTTGTTCCTCCCTGGTTCGCCGAGGGAACAGCGCAGTACAATCGGCCCCAACTCGGCTATGAAGAATGGGATTCGCACCGGGACATGATCCTTCGGTGCTTCGCCCTCTCGGACTCCATGCTGACCTGGGATGAAATGCAGGCTTTCGGCAAGACAAGCCTCGGAAACGAAGCCGTGTACAACGCCGGTTACAAGCTTACTCGATACATCAGTGCGCGATACGGCGAGGAAAGCATCGTTGATATTACCCGTCGTCTCGGACGCCTGTTCACGTTTTCCATCGACGGCGCGATACAGGATGTGCTGGGAAAATCGGGTCATGAACTGTACGACGAGTGGGCCGAGCACACGAAAGAAGATTACCGGCGGCGCATCGCGCCCGTCCGCGCTCATCTTGTGCAGGGCAATATTGTTGGCGGAACCGGGTTCGGGAACTTCTATCCCGCTTTTTCTCCCGACGGGAAAACCCTGGCGTACGTCTCGAACAAGAACAGCGACCGTTTCAGCCAATCCAGTCTTTTTACCATCGACCTGGAAACCGGCAAAGAAACCCGCCTCGTCGGCGGAACGAACTCCATGCTTTCCTGGTCGCCGGACGGCAATTCCATCGTGTACTCCAAGTACAACACTCCCAGCGTTGAAGGATACCTGTTCTACGACCTGTATCGATACGACCTTTCCACGAAAAAAGAGAAACGGCTTACACGCGGTCTTCGTGCCTACAACCCCAGCTACGCACCGGACGGCAAGCGCATCGCCTTCGTCTTCGAAAAGGACGGCTCCGTCAACCTCGGCATCGTGGATGTCGACGGAAAGAACTTCAGCAAAGTAACCCGGTTCAGGTATGGCGAGCAGGCGTTCACTCCGCGCTGGTCGCCCGACGGACAGGAAATCATTTTCGCATATGCTCCCCGTGAGCAACGCACCATCGCCGTCGTCAAGCCCGATGGCAGCGAGCTTCGCGTCCTGATTCAAGGCTCCGAGGACAACCGTGACCCACGATTTACTGCTAGCGGAAAGATCCTTTTCGCAAGCGATCGGAGCGGTATTTTCAACATTTACCGTTTCGACCAGACCACCGGCACCGTTGAACAACTGACGAATGTCATCGGAGGGGCGTTCATGCCCGCCATGAGCGGTGACAGCATCCTGGCCTTCGCGCTCTACACCGCATCGGGCTACAAACTCGCCACCTTGAGAAATCCCGTGCCGCTTGTTGTCGAAGGCGCGCAATATCTTCCGGCGGAGGACGAGCTTGCACCCCTCCTGGACGCTGATTCAACCGCCATCGACTGGACGCCGCTGCGGAACTTCGACGACACGAAACTCCCCCCGGTCAAGCCGCGCAAATACCGGAATGTTTTCGAGAACATGATGTTCTTTCCTTTTCTGCGGGTGGATACCTACAATAAACGAAGCAGTGGCCTGGAACTGCTCAAACCCGGCCTCTTTCTTTCCTCATCCGACGTGCTGGGCCGGTACGAATTGATGGCGGGCGGCGCCATCAACATCCTCGGCGAACGCGACCTTTTCCTCGTGTTCAATTTCAGGGACGAATTACCCTTGCTGAGTTCCCTCGGCCTGTACCCGGAATTGTCCCTGGAAGGAATAAACGTCACACGCGAATCGGAAACGCCGATCGAGTTTCCCCTCGATACCGTCCACGCGGGTGTTAATTTCAACCTGCTGGAATTCGCCGCCCATATCCGGCACAACATCTTCAACGTGCGCACGAAGTTGGATATCGGTTTCACCCACAGCCGCTACTCTTCGGGACTGGAGGGCTTTGTCAATCCCGAGACCGGCCAGTACGTTCCATCCTCGGAGTTCCTCTATCTCATCGGCAATTATTTTTCGCTGTCGATTTATCACCGTAACATTCATCCCGCGCGTGACGCCATGATCAACCCGGTCGGTCGTAAAATCCGCTTCTCGTACCGCTACGAGTTGAACGAGTTCAACCCGGACGGGGAATTCGCCATTGAGAACGGCCTGCTGGTTCCGAAATACAAGGCTTTCAATTTTCACCGCTTCGATCTCCAGTGGATGGAAAGCATCCGGTTGCCGGGCGGGCGCCATACGCTGGCGGCAAATATTCGCGCGGCGACCATTCCCGGTCCACCCGTCAATTCGTTTTTTGATTTTTACGCCGGTGGCATCACGGGCATGAAAGGATATTCTTTCTACACACTTGCCGGGAACGAGGTTCTCACGGGTGCCCTGACGTATCGTTTCCCGATTTTTCCGGAAATCGGTTATCGCGTCGGCCACATCCTGCTCGATAAGCTCTACGGGAGCATCTTCTTCGAAGCGGGAGACGCCTGGACCGGATCATGGAGCGTGGAACACCTGCGAAGAAACCTGAAACGCGACGCGGGTTTTGAGGTTCGGCTGGAATCGTATTCTTTCTCGATGTATCCCACCAGCATTTTCTTCAGTGGCGCCTACGGCCTCGACAATGTGACCAAGGTGATCAACGGGCAACCCATCACCAACGGACACGAATGGCGGTGGTACTTCGGAATACTCTTCACGTTCGACCTTACCGATGGCGTCGCCATCCGTACTCCGTCCACCATGGTTCGCCAGTAACCATTCCTTCGGTTGACCGGGGCACAAGCCCCGTGTTCATACTTGTTATTCCACCGTGACGGGACTATGTTTTATGGGGATGCATCTACGCCGCTGACACCATAGACCTGAATCATGCACCAGAAAATCTGGAAAAAATTCTTCGATCCCCGTTATTTAACCGCAACCCTGATAGTCCTCGTCCTGGTCAGGGGATTGTTCATGATCAAGGACTACCTTCCCGAAGCGGATCCGACCTCGTTCCTGAGCCCGGTGTTCGATCGCCTGGATTTCCTTAACATCGAGGATGTCAGCCTCGACGCGATTTTCGCCATGCGCAACAAGGAATTCAGCGATCCCCGTATCGTGGTGCTGAACATCGGCGAAGTGAACCCCGCCCCAGACGGCAAGATCGCCATGGCATTGTACCTGCTGCAGGAGATGGGAGCAAAGGCCATCGGTGTCGACGTGTTCTTCGACCGCCTGCATTTCGAACAGTTTCCGCCGGAACGCCGTTACGAGATCGATGCTCTCAAACAGGCCCTGGCGGATACGCGCAACGTCGTCCTGGCAACCGGTTTTGACGAACGAACCCGCAAGCTGGTCATCGACATCGACCAGGATATCAAGCGGCGGGTTCGCAATTACGGCTACGCCAATCTCGTAATCGATGACGACGAGGTTGTGCGGCGGTTTGCGCCTTTTCGCATAATCGAAGGGCGGAAAATTCCGGCGCTGCCCGTAGCAATGGCTCTGCTCTACGACAGCGCGCTTGCGCGACCTTATCTCGAAGGACCGGAGCGTACGGATATCATCTACTATACGGGGACGTACCAGGAATTCCAGATCGCGGATATTGACGATTTCATCGAGCATCCGGAGTATTATGCCGATTGGCTGGACGGCTCGCTGGTCCTGGTCGGGTTCGTCAACGAAAGAGGATTGATCTATCTCGATGATACGCACAAAACCCCCATGGGAAAAAAGACCGTCGTAGGCTCGCAGTACGGAACCAGGATCGGTGTCGAGGGACCGGACATGGCGGGCGTACTGATTCATGCCAACATCCTCAACATGATCCTGGAAGGTAAATCGATCTATGCCGTTCCCTGGTACGTGGACTGGCTCATCCTGTTTTTCATTACGTACCTCAGCATGGTGTTGTACAAAACCATCAGGTCAAAAACCAGGACCATGACGAGTTCCGCCGCATTGGTCGGCCTCGTGCTTGTCACGGAAGCGGTGCTGTTCTTTTTTCTGCCCATCATCGCGTTCTTCTACCTGGATATCAAGATCAGCTACCACCTCCTGGGCACGGGTGTTTTCTTTTTCATTCCCGCGTACATCGGCGCGAACAAGCTTCACTTCTCGATAGACAAACGCCGGGCTATACGCCGGTTCCGTTCCTGTCCTGAAATCCCTCTCAAACCCTTCATCCTCAGTTACAGCGACGACGAACCTCTACCCGGCTACACGGCTACCGTGCACGCCAGTTTATACATGCTGCACTACGCTCTCTCCTACGAATGGGCCCGCCAGGCTCACTCGGGAACTATTCCTTGGCGGGAAATGCGATTTGCCCGCCTCGATGAGTGGAAAAAACGTCTGCCGACCGTACAGACCGTGTGCAGCAATCATTTCCGCGATTCCCACGAATACTTTTACCCGTTCCTGGACGGCAAGAAAGTGCAACACCTCCGCGACGCCTACATGAAAGAGCATTTCCTGGCGGCGCGTACGGAACGATTCAACGCCTACGTGTACGAGGAAGAATGGGAACTCATTCGCCCGCACTGCTGGCGAATGTTCTGCGACGATTTTTCCGAGTACATGAAGATCAACGTGAAAGCGGTGGAACCGAACACCGGCTCACGTGTACAATCCGAACCAGTTCATGACAACACGACACGTCCAGATGCATTTGAAGGAATCAGCAACGTTGTGTTTATCCAGGAACGGAATGAAATCCCCGCGGGTCCGCTCGGTGTTCATGTCCCGTGCAAGATTCATCAGCAGAAGGAGTATTTTTTCTTTGCCGGGCTTATACACAAGCAGGAATTACTCGACCCGCTGCCAGCGTATTTCGGAGAAACGGTGGCTTGCGAGCCGGTTCTTCCAAAAGCCGTTCTCGCCTGGTTCAAAGACCATTTCCCGGATTTCTACCCGGACGGCATGTCCGGTTCGCGTTGATATCTACACCGCGTTCGGTTGACAGATGTACCCGTTTTCCACATATTCCTTTAGCTTGTTTTACCTACCAAGGAGTGTTGCGATGCGCATGCAATACAGATTAGCCTGGATCTTCATCGTGTTTTTCCTCACCGCGAGCGGAACATGGGCGCAGGACTTCGTGGTCATCAACATCAAGGGGAAAGTGGAATACAAAAACCGCGGACATGGCAAATGGAAGCCGATCAAAGTCGGATTGGCGCTGAAAGGCCGCGACCGGGTGCGCACTTCCTTTGGTTCCTACGTAAAACTGATGTATAAAAAGAGCCGGCTGCTCAGCATCGATGAAAATCGCACCGTGTACCTTCGGGAAATATCCCCTCGCGCGGAAAGCGATTCCCCGTCCAGTACCATGAACCAGATCATGGGCTACCTCGGCGACCGCCTGCGCTCTCAAGGGAAACGCAAGCCGGTAAATATCATGGGGGCCGTGCGTGGAGGAGAAGCGGACTTCAACGCGTATTATCCCCGGTCGTGCGCCATACGGACGACCAGGCCGACCTTCAAGTGGATTGGCGACGATGATGAAACCTATCGGTTCACTCTCTTCGACAGCAGTCTGAACCCCCTCTTCTCCCTGGTTCTCGATTCCACCTCTTTCCCGTATGACGGCGGTGCGCCGGAACTTGCCAGGGATCAAACGTATTACTGGCGCATCGAGAGAACGTCGGATGGAATGGATACGGACCCGGTTTCTTTCGTGGTGCTTGCCGAAGACAGCGTTCAGACAATCGAAAACGAATTGCAGCGCCTGGACGAGGAATTGAACAACATGGGCGCCGATTCCGTGGCTTTCCACATCATCAGGGGCGCGTATTTCGAGAACCTCGGGCTTTTCGGCGACGCGTTCGAGGAATATCGACAGGCTGTCGTCATGGCGCCGTGGATTCCTGAATACCGCCAGCTTGCCCGCACCGTTTTGTTTCGCATGGGATTGTACAACGAGAGCGAAACTCTTCTGGACTTGAGGTAAACTCCCGCCTTCCATCACACACCACAGCAATACTGTTGCCGCAAGGGGAATTTTGCCGCTGTTGTTATTCCCTCCATCCCTTTGTACATTTTTCATTGAATGAAGAAGGATGATTCGCCCATGAAAATATGCTTGTTTGAGGATGCCGGATATACCGCCCTGTATCCGTTGACCTATCTTCACACGGTGTTCGAGCTTCGCTGCGGATTGTTCACGCCGTTGGAACGATTGCAACACCAGGTAACGGTACTCTCTTGCAAACAAGGGAATTGCTGCGGGAAGTATCCTGGGAGCGTCATCCCGGTATCGAGCTGAATCCTGACCCCGGCATGGATATACTGTATCTCAACGGCCGCGCAATATTAACCGCCGAGGAAATGAACCAGGTCGTTTCATTGCCGGAGGACACGATACTTCTCAAGGGAGATGATCTCATTGCTCTCCATTCCCGTCATACGGATGCATATTCCATGAAGGAGGGCGTCCTCCATTTCAACCGGGAAAGCGTCGACCGGTTTTCCGTGCGGGAGATGGATTGCGCAATGGTTTCACGTCCATGGGATCTCATTCACCTGAATTCCGGAGTCCTGCAAAACGATGCCGCGCTTCTTCCATCGGAAATTCATCCAACTGCCGACGTCTCCATCGCCGCCGTGCTCGAAGCCCGGGACGCCATAAGGATCGACGCGGGAGCCAGGATCGACGCGGGAGCCGTACTGGATGCTTCGCATGGAAACATCGTCATCGGAAACGATGCGCGTATCATGGCGAATGCCGTTATCATCGGGCCTGCCTGCATCGGTCCGGGCAGCGTGATCAAAGCCGGAGCCAAGATCTACGAAGGCACAACGATCGGCCCCATGTGCAAGGCGGGCGGCGAAATCGAGGAATCGATCATGCAGGGGTACTCGAACAAACAGCACGACGGATTCCTTGGGCATTCCTACCTGGGCGAATGGGTGAACCTGGGAGCCGATACCAACACGAGCGATTTGAAAAACAACTATAGCCCGGTGCGCATGGCCACCGAGGGCGTTGAAGAGAACACCGGCCTGCGGTTCCTGGGTCTCGTAGCCGCCGACCACGTGAAGACCGGCATCAATACCATGTTCAATACCGGCACGTGCATCGGTGTGGGCGCGAATGTCTTCGGCGGAGGGTATCCCCCGAAATTCATTCCGGCGTTTTCCTGGGGCGGCAGCGACGGATTCCAGGAATACGACCTGGAACGCTTCCTGCAAACCGCCTCCGTCGTTATGAAGCGTCGCGGGAAAGAACTGACTGACGTCGAGGCCGGTTTGCTTACCTCCGTGTTTCACGCCACCAGCGAGAGCCGGAAAGCTGCGATCCACCAAAAGATGGAAACCACATGACGACACGGCTGGAAGAAACGGAAGACCTGTATCGGGGCGTGCGCGGCATCGCGGTCCGCATCCTGACCCGTGTAGAACGAACGGACGCCTACCTGGACAAGCTGCTTGAATCGGAGATGAGGAATTCCGATCTCAACCCCATGGACAAACGCCTGCTCAACGAACTCGTGCACGGCGTACTGCGGCACACTTCCAAGCTGGACTGGGTTTTGACCGGGTTTTACCGGGGACAGTACGTCAAGGTCGTGCCGAACGTCAGGAACGCGCTCCGTGTCGCCTTGTACCAGATTCTCTACCTTTCACGCATTCCGCACCATGCCGCGGTCAACGAGGCGGTGGAGTTCATAAAGAAATACCGGGGGCAAAAACTTGCCTCGACCATGAACGGCCTGCTGCGGAACATCGCGCGGAACATCGAAAACATCCGCTACCCCCTGGCGACGAATGACGAACTGCAATACCTTTCCGTCGTCCACTCCCACCCGACGTGGCTGGTCAAGCGATGGCACAAGCGCTTTGGCTTCGAGGAGACCGAGTCACTCCTCAAGGCCAACAATCAGCGCCCCTTTCTCACCTTGCGCTACAACCGCTTGAAAACCGACTACGAGGCATTCGTTGACAGGCTGGTAGAAGAAGGAATCGACTACCGCCGGTGCCGTTATCTCACGGAATACGTTACCGTGCGCAACATCCCTGGTTTCCGGTCTTCCGACTTATTCCTCAGCGGTATGTTTACAATCCAGGATGAAAGCGCAGGCCTGGTTTCACTCCTGCTCGATCCCAAGCCGGGAGAAACAATCCTGGATACCTGCGCGGCTCCCGGGGGAAAGAGTTTGCATTCCGCCGAGCTGATGAAGAACGAGGGCAAGATTTATTCCGTTGATCGGTACGCGTCGCGACTCGACTTGCTCCGGCGATCCACCGACCGGCTCGGAATCACGATTATCGAACCCATGGAAGGCGATATTACCGAGCTGGACTTCCCGCCCGTCGACAAGGTCGTGGTTGACGCGCCTTGTTCCGGCCTGGGCGTTCTGAGCAAAAAGCCGGACATCAAGTGGCGGCGCGACCCTGATGATATCGAAAAGCTCGTGGAGCTTCAGCGGGACATTCTTAATGCCGCCGCACGATTCGTCAAGCCGGGTGGCGTTCTTGTCTACAGCACGTGTACCACGGAACCGGAAGAGAACCAGGAGCAGGTCCACTGGTTCCTGCAGAGCCACCCCGATTTTGTTGTCGACAGCGCCGTGGGACGCATTCCCCCGCAACTGATCAACCAGGAAGGATTCGTGCAAACATACCCGCACCAACATCGCATGGATGGTTCGTTTGCCGCCCGGCTTATACGCCGGTTATGAAAATCCAAAGCCGGTTTCATTATCAACGTTAAAACACTTAAACAAAGACGCATATACCCATGAACACTCAAGAAGAAGAAGCAACAGAAGAAGAAATAACGATTTCTCCCCCCGAATCCATCAAGCGCATTGCCATCAGCACGGGCGGCGGCGACGCTCCCGGCCTGAACGCGGTTATAAGGTCCGCGGTGCTGTGCGCCATGCGAAGAGGATGGGAGTGCATCGGGATCCGGGACGGCTACAACGGCCTTCTTACTCCGGAACAATACCCACGTGGAGGTACCATCCTTCTCGACCACGAAAAAGTGCGAGGCATCACCCATCTGGGTGGTACTATTATCGGTACGACAAACAGGGGGAATCCCTTCTCCTACCCGACGCTCGGTAAGGACGGAACACTCCACGAGGTCGATCGATCGGACGAACTGGTCGAGAAAATCAAGGACCTCGGCATCGACGCTCTCATCACGATCGGGGGCGATGGATCGATGCGTATCGCGTACGATCTCTGCAAGAAAGGACTCCCCATCGTGGGTGTTCCCAAAACCATCGACAACGATCTTGACAAGACGGTCGTGACTTTCGGTTTCGATTCAGCGGTTTCCTTCGCCACGGAATGTATTGATCGCCTCCATTCGACGGCCGAAGCGCATCGCCGCATCATGGTGATCGAGGTCATGGGCCGCTACGCGGGCTGGATCGCACTGAATGCGGGCGTTTCCGGAACCGCGGACGCCATCTTGATTCCCGAGATACCGTTCGACATCGAGAAAGTCGCCGAGCGCACGCGCGAGCGGGTTCGAAACGGAAAGATGTTTTCCATTATCGTCGTGGCCGAAGGCGCGCGTCCCATCGACGGCCAGCGCTACGTTATCGACAGGGAAATCGGGCGTGCGGAACGCCTGGGAGGAATCGGAGCGGCGGTCTCCCAGCAACTCCAGGAGCTCACGGGACAGGAATCGCGACACGTCGTTCTCGGGCACCTGCAGCGGGGAGGCCAGCCCACAACGTTCGATCGGTTGCTTTCCCTGCGGTTCGGCGCCGCCGCCATCCGCGCCCTGGACGAAGGCAACGCCGGGGTCATGGTGGTCCTGGACCCGCCCACCGTCCAATACGTTCCGCTCTACCAGGCCACGCGGCGCATGAAAACCGTTCCGCTGGATTCCGATACCGTTATCACCGCGCGTGATCTCGGCATCAGCTTCGGCGACTGAGGATACATGTCGTCATTCATGTTTCATTCACGCAGCACCTGTTTACACCTGTAACGGAAAGGAGATCGCAATGGCAATCGTGGCAGTTAGCGTCGCCCCCCTCGGGACGGGCTCTACCAGTATCAGTACGTACGTGGCCCAGGCGGAAAAAATCCTCCGGGAAGACGGCCGGGTGAAGTACCAGTTGACCCCGATGTTCACTACCCTGGAAGGAGATCTCGACGACTGCCTGGATGTGATCCGAAAAATGCACGAGTCGGTTTTCGACATGGGCGCAAAACGGGTTTCCACCGTGATCAAAATCGATGATCGCAGGGACAAGAAGGTCACCATGGAAGACAAAGTCCGATCGGTGGAAGAGAAACTGGCCTGACACGGCTCCGCTGATACACGCTATACATAACAGAACATGCTCACAATTTCCGGTTTTCATCATGAATACTTTGAGGTATTTCTCCGTCGCGCTTATCCTTGCTCTCGCGTTCTCATCCTGCGGAAAACAGAAATCCGCCAGCGAGTCTGAAGCATCCGCATCCATGAACCTCGACATCCAGACGCTCAAGAGCAGGATCGAGGCGTATGCTCCCGTTCACATCTCGGCCGATCTTTCGCATTTCACCGACCGGCAGCGCCTGCTGATCAAAAAGCTGACGGAAGCGGGTCACCTCGCCGACGAGATATTCTGGAAGCAATCGGCGCCGGACGCCGTGGCGGTGCGGGATTCCCTCAGCAATGAATATTCCGAAGAGGCGCAATTGTACCTGAAATACGTCCTCATCAATTACGGGCCCTACGACCGTATCTACGAGGGGCGGCGTTTTGTCGGTTCGGGTCCGGCCGAGAAACCGGCGGGAGCTGCTTTTTATCCCCAGGACATGAGCAAGGAGGAATTCGAGACATACGTACAAGCACACCCGGAAAGGAAGGCGGAACTGGAAAGCCAGTTTACCGTCGTCGTGCGGGACGGTGACGAACTGCGCGGCGTGCCTTTTCACGAGGCCTACCCGGAAGTGGAAGAAATCGCGCAAAAGCTGGAAGAAGCCGCCGAATACACCGATAACCCAAGCCTGAAACAATACCTCACGCTGCGCGCGCAGGCATTGCGCACCGACGACTATTACGCCAGCGACATGGCCTGGATGGACCTGAAGGGAAACGACATCGACGTGGTCATCGGCCCCATCGAGCATTAT
>JAADGX010000294.1 GCA_013152135.1 Chlorobiota bacterium | reverse complement strand
GAACGGCCCGATACCCATGATGGAGGTGTCATGGTTCTGAGAGGTCGATTCATCCATGATCCACCCGTTCCCGGTAACCGGATCACCGGTAAATCCTATTGTCGTTGCTTCTCCGGTCAAGGGATTGATTTGATGCTTCCCATTCCACGAAAGACCTTTGAGTAGATTGTATAAATATTCCGGTGTAATGCCAGGATCAACAATTATTGGGATTGTTGGAGTTGAAAAAGAAGAGATGGAAGGTACGGGACCGAGAATCACGATGCCCGCCGCCGGTGCTATGCCATATTGTTCATCACGGTTGGACTGGTTGTAGAAATAACCCAATTGAAGAAGCGTATCGACTCCAATATAATCATCGTGGGAGTTGCCGATGTCGAGATCGGAAAAGACGCCGATATAAAAACCTTCGAGGTTTTTCTTCCCCTTGTGGATGAGGCGTTCACGAATGAATATGACATCTTTGAAGTATTCGCGTTCAGTGAATCCCCATGCCAACGTCTGGCTTTCGATTCCAATGGGATCGCTGGAGCCGACGCGATGTGTCCGTTGAGGATCAAGATCATTGGCAACGAACCAGATCTGTTCATCCCCGAAAAACTCCGGAAGCATTGTGTTTGGGTCCACGGGCGCTCCATCCTGATAAGGCCATTCCTCGTAGTCAGAGTTCGTTGCCTTGTCATCGTTTTTTCGAATGTAATAAATCCTGTAGGCAGGGTCCCTCGGGTCTGAAGCTGTGCCGTCCGGGAGTATGATTCCGGCTCGAAGTCCATGTGAGTGTTTCGAGCCTCCAAACCGGTACTCTTTACGATCGTCGTGCGGAATAATACCGCCCCAAATCGTACCGATAGTAAACGAAATCGACTTGCCCGAACCGACAGGCCACTCGATCCCCGGATCGACATTATTGGGAGCGTGGCCTTTGTCCCCGTTGTTGGAGAACCACATGGCGAGGCGGTTTGGCTGAAAAATGAGGTACTGGTCGTCAACAAGATTAACAGGTTGTCTGGATTGTGCACAGACTGCGCTAACCGTGATTAAAACGAGGCAGGGAAGAAATACCAGTATTTTCATCGTGACCTCGCATTGCTTTTCGGGAAACGTGGCTTTCTTTAGTAACTGTCCAGTATCTGTACTTCCTGCACGACGGCAAGCTTCAACACCTTGCTCGTGCCCAGCTCCGGCATGTCCACGTGGATGATGTACATCCCCGCCCCGACCGGGTATCCGCTTGCGTTCTTCAGGTTCCATCGTATCGTCTGGGACGGATCGTCTTTCATGATGGTCCTCACCAAGGTACCCGTGAGTGTGAAGACGCGTATCGTCGCGCGTTGCGGCAGGTGGGTGAAAGTCACGAAGCGCTCGTACTTCGAGGTCTCCCAGTCGTTCTTCGCCATGTATGGGTTGGGGAACACGTTTATCCGCTCGACGTCCTTGCGGGCAATCGCAGCGTCTCTTGTAACGGGAGCGATGGTTGTGAACGTGTAACGGTCCTGTTCGGAGAAGGGGACGTTGGGCACGATGCGCCACACCGCGCCGTCCTGCCAGGGGTAATCCTGGTTTTCCTTTTCATGCTGCGGGTCCTTTTGCCGGTAATTCCACTTACGAAGAAACCACCCGGCGTAAAGAACGGGGAATTGATCGGCGTCGCGAACAATGTTCAACCGCGTCAACCTTGAATCAGGCACGTCGTTGTAAGGGAGATCCAGGATGTAAAGATATTCCCGGTCTCCCAAGTAGTTGCCCGGCATCCACTCGTCGTTGTCGAAGGGGCCGCCGCTTTGTTCGCTGAACGCATAGGATATCTGGCGCGGGTTGTCCGGGTCGCTCACGTCCCACACCGTGATGGGTGATTCGTAATAACCCTTGTACGCGAAGCCGTACCTGCCACCGCGCGGGTAGCTGTAGCCTTTCGATTTGCGGTTGCGATCGAAGCGGATTTCCACGGTTTGGTGTATCTCGTATCCGGGAATGGAACTTCCCAAAAACGCGTACCCCGGTTCGAAGACGGTTCCCGCCCAGTGATCGAAGACCGGGGGCGAACCTTCCCATTGCACCTGTTTGATCTCCCGGTACTGCACGTAATAGCTCAATCCTTCCACCCCGATGCGGAATCCATCGACGATCAACGGGTTGTCCAGGCCCGTGAATCCCTGTGCGTTTCGAAATACGAACCTGTTGTCATCCAAATCCTTGAGATGCCACCGGTTCGTGTTGTCGAGGACGAGCGTGGTATCCGGCGTACCGTTGTTGTCGGCGTCGTACGGGGATTGCACGGTACCGGAGGATGAGAACGTCACTTCGTATCGGTGGCCCGTGAGAGCGAGGGGATCAAGGACGCTGACGAGCACGTCGCCCGTTGATAACCCAGCTTCGTGTTGGACGGGCACGCGTTGATCCGGCTCCATGCCGTAGCGCGTGCCGGGGTCGGGTCTCTGTGGTATGACTTCGATGATAGCGGGCTGGCTTTCCACGGCGCGGGGTCGAGCTTCCGGGTCGGGGTTGTACGCGTACCAGGTCAGAGCGAAGTAATACGGTTTGTGGCGAACGAGGTGCTCCTTGTAGATGGAATCGATGGTCAGTTCCCAACTCCGCCTGATGCCGGAGTTGGAACCGAACTGCACGGCTTCGTAGTCGATGAGGCCTGATTCGGGATGGTAGACGTCATCGTAAACCAGTCCGACGCTGTCCTTGAGATCGAATGTGGCGATCCTGGTCGCGTCGGAAAGCTTCTGGTCGCGGGATGTCAACTGATAGAGGTTGTACCCCTGGAACGCGTAACCTGCGTTGTTGTAGGATTCCACCGCCCGCAGCGATTGCGGATCGGCCCAATGTAAAATGATCTTGTCAGGGAAAATGGCGGCGTCGAGAACGGGAGGAAAGGGGGCGATATCAACTTTGAAATTGCGTTCGTGGAGTGAAGAAGCGTAATCGACGAACTTTCGCAGAACCTTGATACTGTGAATATTGTTATGTCCGCGTGCGATAATAGTGGCAATTATAAATTCCTGCGTATCCCCACGCGCTAACGTGAATGGTCCTGTGGATATAAGAAGGCGGTTATTACCGGATCTTTCCGTCAACGTGTTAATCCAGCCCGTACCCGATACGGGGTCACCGGAGAAGGGAAATACCGTTGTATCGCCCGTCAAAGGGTTGATATGCGGCTGCCCTCTCAGTCGTAATCCTTTCTGGAGGTTGTACATTTCCCGGTACCCGCTTCTGGGCAGGGGGTCATTATACACTGGGTGTGCATTGTAGATGAAGTTAAAGCTTGATAAATCGAGGTTCCGATAACCGGCCCTGGTTCCGAAATTGAAATGCGCCGTCGATCCATTCGCAGGAACAATTGGACCTTGTAACAAAAGGTATCCCAGTGAAGGGGGGATCGGGTAGATTTTATCTGTAATACGGTCGTTATATGCAAAACCCAGGTTCCTGGTGGTGTCCACCCCAACCAAATCATCACTGGGCCAACCAAGATCGTTGTCGGACCATTTCGTAAGGTAGCATTGAGTGAGATCCTTCTGTCCTTTGTTGATAAGCACGTATCGGGTGAAAACGATATCGTTAAGGGGAGTAACCTGCTCCGAGGCATATCCCCAAACGGTAGTTTGAAGCTCCAATCCAATTGGGGTAGTACCATACAGAGCTACGCTTCGTTCTTCATCCAGGTCATTGGCGACGTACCACAGCACCTGGTCGCCGACGAACAGCGGAGAGTCGGAAGAAGAATTGTCTTTCAGCCACGCGTCGAAATCCGGATCATAGGTGCCGTTCCCATTCGCATCGAAAAACGGCGCGCCATCCGCCACCGGCCATTCCAGGAAATCCCGCTTTAGAATTTCCTGCGCACCTTGATCGAGCTGTGCGAATTCCCGTTCGGTCATCCGGGTTGCCTTGTACACACGGTACCGGGGGTTGTCCGGATTGTCCGCGGTGCCGTCAGGAAGAATCTTTCCCGCCTGGAATCCATGACGGAAAGTCGAGCCTGCTACGTGGATACTTGAATCGATGATTCCGCCAATGACGATGCCGTCTTCATACACGACATGCTTTCCGGATCCTTTGGGCCACTCCAGCCCGCCCGTAACATCCAAGGGGCTGTACGACATGTCGCCGTTGTTCGACAGCCACATCTTGATGTTGTTGACGTCGAAGAAATTATAGTCGTCGTTGATGGAGATTTTCCGGGGAGGATTCCCTTTGGAAGAGACTCGCTGCGCGGTCAAAGATGCAGGCAGTGCAATGATGAGATAAACTGCCATTGCCATGAAAAATGCTTTCACGTGAACGCTCTGCCATAGAGATTCAAAAGTGTGACGACAGGAGGTCGGCGCCCATCAACCATGGGCTCGTCGATTCAGTAATGCTTCCGCAATGTCATACTCGTGTCAATCCAGAACCCGTATGGCGATCCCGTACGTGATTCCCGCCTTGGAACTGGAGACCCACTTGCTCTGGTTGCGGTACATGAGGAGGCTGCCTTCCAGGCCCAAAGAAAGCGTTGTACGTGAATCAGGCGAATAGCTGACGCCGATAATGCCCTTGCTCAAAGGACCGAGCCGTGTGCCACCGAATAGAACCTGCCCATAGGGGTAAAATTTCGCGGTGTTCCGCATGGAATACCTGTATAATGCGCCTATCCAGGGAAGCACGGGATAGCTCTGCCGCTCCAGTATTCCGTTTTCACCGTTGATCGTGTACTTCTTGCCGAAGGCTTCGTAACCTATTTCCACGCCGACCTGGTGTTCGGACGACAGGCCGTAGTATGCGCCGATTGCGATGTCATTAAACCAGGGATTCGCTCCAGCGGGTAATTTCCCAATGGGAAGAGCGCGTGATTCCGATCCGCGCATCATCAGGATCAGGTTCATGCGCGTGTTTCGTCGGGAGCCGGTAAGATCGAAGAAACCGATTTCTTCTATTCTTTCTGTTACGGGTTCGATTTCCAGTTCATCATAATTGACGTTGAACGTGTTGGCGTCGATTTGCTCGGAAAGCTTCTCCGTCCTGTCTTTTGAGAAAGCCACCGGTTTCGGAGACATCGCCTGCCCTATGGTTTTTTCATCCGGAGTTGACGAAGGAGGAGGAAAGTCCGACGTCAATCTTGTTACCTTGGATTCATGCGCAGGAGTTGCCGTCTGCTGATCGCGGAAAAGCTTGTGATGCGCCATCATGAATAGTGACGGTGCAGTGAACCGATAGTCGTGCCGGGTTGATGCCGGGAAGTCCTGTTGCTGTGGACCAGGTACTGGGAAAAAGAACCAGAAGAGAACGGCGGTGACAACCGCTCCCGCCAGGGCGGAAAGAACGTAGCGTAGAAGAGGATTTCCTCCCGGTATGGCGGGAGGAGGCGGAGGAACAGGGGCCTGGAATCCGAGGGTGGAGAAAATATTCCTCGTGCTTTCCACCGGCGGTGTAAACGCTTCCACGTCGTCCCGGATGGCCGACGATATGGCAAGGTGGTCTTTCATTTCTCTTCGCAGCTCGCTGTTGGACGCGAGGGCGGAGAAAAGCGCATCCTCCTGGTCGGGGGACAAGTCTCCATCGAGAAATTCGAGTAATAATTCTGAATTGTTCATGGCATCATCTCAGCTATGTAATTCGGCTCGTGTCAGAACTGCTCTTCAATGTCCGCGAGGTACCGGGCGAGAATGGCCCGGAGTTTCTGCTTCGCGCGGTACACCCTGATTTTCACCGTGTGGATGCTCGTGTCCACGATTTCGGCGATTTCCGCGAACGTGAACCCGTTATACATGCGTAAGACGAAAGCTTCGCGGTATTCAAACGGTAATAGTTCCAACGCGGTTGTGATAAGGTTTAACAACTCCCGTTTCTCCGGCGCCTGTTCCTGGATCGGCATGTGAATTTCGTCAAGTGGTATGGTCTCTCGCTCATCGCGTATCAGGTTCAGGCAGTGGTTTCGTGCGATCCGTATGAGGTAGCCCTGGACGTTGGTCATGTTGCGATCCGCTTCGGCGCTGTTGAAGAAACGGAGGAATGTTTCCTGGAAAGCATCCTGCGCCTTATCGGTGGTGCCCAGCACCCGCAGACAGTACGCCATCACCATGGAAGAATGACGGGCGTACAGTTCCGTGAACGCTTCTTCGGATCGTTCCGTCGACAGTAGCGCATAAAGTTCTGCATCAGAGTATCGGGTTAATGGTTTCGCCATTCAGGACCGGCAGTACTGTGTAGCAAAGATCGTTTGTCCAGGTCAATACCTGAGCGGGTCGTGGATCATCGGCTTGACCGGAAGCTCTCCTCCTGAATCTATGGAAATACTTTGTTTCATGCACCAGTTTTAACTCCAAGCCCAAGAGGGGGAAGCAACCACGTTCATGGTTACTCCCCCATTCTCATGAAAGGACGTTTCAGAAGCCGACAGTCAGGGTAACCATGTGGTTGGCGCTGAAGAAGCCAACCTGGCGATAGGCGTAATCGAACCCGAGGTTCATTCCCCCG
>JAADGX010000149.1 GCA_013152135.1 Chlorobiota bacterium | reverse complement strand
AGGGGCAGGCTGTACTGTATTTCGGGTGTGATGTACCCGTACCGGTAATCGATGTCATAACCGATCGCCGCCAGAAGGGATATCTGCACCGTTTGAAGATTGTGTATTCTTCCGGTTTCAGGCGGGATGGTCGCGCTGACCGCCCATTTCGGTTCCACGACCTGGAACGAGTACTTTGATTCATCGCCGATAACAAATCCGACGCCTGGACCGCCGGCCACGTAAAAGCCCGGTCCTCTGCCAGGTGTAAGCTTGGCAAGTGCTTCGAACGTAATCAAGCGAAGCTTGTAGTCCAGCAGGTGCCGTCGTTTGACGTCATACAGAACGCCGTTGTCATCGGCGATGCGGAACGGATCGGTAACCAGCTTTTCCAGCGAAGCGCTCGCGTCCACGTATCCGAGCCGGAGACTGAGAGTGAACGAACGCGTGAACGATTTTTCCAGGATGGCGCCCACGGTGAAATTCGTCCCTTCGCCGGTTTCGAACGTCGGACCGTCCGCATCCGAAGTGATGAGGATGGTTCCGCTGTGAAACGAGTGGGTTGCGCCCCCATAGATACCACCCCGCATGGTATACCACATCAGGGTGCTCGAGCGGGCTGTTCCCTGCTGGGCTATTACGGGCCAGCAGGCCAGCAATAATCCAAGAAATACAAAGATGCTTTTCGTTTTCATAGTTGAATTCTCCAGGTTAACGGGCAAGGATCAGTTTACGTGACTGCCGGTACGTCGGCGTTTTCAGTGTGGCGATGTAGATGCCGCTCGGCAAAGTGCTTCCGTTGAACACCACCGAATGCAAACCTTTCTTCAGGTGTGTATCAACCAGGCGCGCTACCTCGATACCGAGCTGGTTATAGACGATCAGTTGGACATCAGCGTCGCGATCGAGAGTGAAATCTATGTTGGTTATCGCGCTGAAGGGATTCGGGCTGTTGGGCTGAAGATTCGTGATGCCCAGGTCGGCGCGGGTCGTCACCCCCCAACGCGGTCCCAGGTTGATTTCCGCTTCGCAATTTTGCGACAGGAGCACCGAAACCACATCGGGCGTTGCTACGGGGTTGGAAATGCTGTATCGCACTGTATTTTCCATACCCAGGAGCACCTCGAAGTTCAGCTTGCCGAGCAGACCGGACTTGAACTTGTCCACCGTGAACTCGAGCTCGATTTGTCCCAGCCCCTGCTGGCGCATGACCACCGATCCCTGGGCGGACACGACGGATACCGGTTTCAGTGCCAGGACGTCGAAGCGCACCTCCACCGCGATCTTGATTCCACCGGTGAACAGGCAGGGCGAAGGTGTCTCGACGGTAATGGGCACTTCCAGCTTGTCGCCCGGACGGGCCGTCGGCGGATTACCCGCCTGGGCGGGATCGTAACAGCTCAGCATGACTTCGGTCTTTGTGACGGTACCGTTGAGCGCCACGGTCATAGAATCGACGCACTCGAGATCCTTGATCGTCAGGTAGCCCTGGACGTCGCCGAAGTCGCGGGGCGTGTAAACGATGGTAACAGTTTTCGCCTCACCGGGCGCCAGTTGCATGGTCGTGGCAGGTCCCTTCAGGCTGAAAGCAGGCGAACCACCCATGAACGGTTGAAGCGTCAGTGGCACGCTGCCCTTGTTGGTGATCGTTACGTTCTCTTCCGTTTTCTCGCCCAGGCAGGAACCTTTGAAGTTCAGTTCCGTGGTCGATATTTCAAACGCCGATCTCGTGAAGGTGACGCGCACGGGAATGGACAGGCGTTGCGGCAGGCACCGCGGCGACCGGTCGATGAGAATTTCCAGTACGGTTTCGATCACGTTGACGTTGGGCGGAATGGGCGCCTGGAGCGCGATGCGCACCGGTTGCGCCTGGCCCGGCGCAAGAGTGAAAGCTTTCACCGGAGCCACGATTTCGAAGAAGTTGGTGGGCGGATTGAAGCTGACGCTGTACGTAAGCGGAACGTCGCCCGTGTTCGTGACCACGACGTCCTTGACGAGCTTGAACTGGTCGTACTGGCGTACCGAACCGTTCGAGCAAAGAGCGATGGGCGGGTATAAGATTTCAGTCGGCTTGACAACGCTCCGGTCTTTGAGGATCCTCGCTTTCAGGGAGATGGTCCGTGTGACATTGCAGGACTTGCTGGCCAGGATAACGGGCCCTTCGTAAGTTCCCGGAGCAGTCCCCACGAATCGGAAGGTCAATTCGATACTTTCGCCCGAGGCCATGGTGCGCGGGAGCTGTGAGGGTGGATCGAGAATGAAACCATCGGGCAGTTTTGACCCGAGGTCCAGGATTGTGCTGGAGCCGATATTGTTCACCTTGACGGTGACGAGAGCGGTGGAAGGCAGCTCGCAGGTCCAGAGCTCCAGCGGTTCGGACGGGGAGATCGAAGCGATTTCGAAATTGTCGAGTACTCCCTGGCCGGTGAAAGTCATGGAAACACTTGCCTTGCACACGTTGTCGGTAAAGGTCAGGGTCTGCATGTTGGTACCGACGAGTTTCGGCGCGTAGCGCACTTCGAACGGCACCTCCGCGGCGGTGTCGAGTTGTACGGACAGCGGCGTCTGCAAGAGCGTGAAATCGTTTGCGGGCGGGAAGCCGGGACAACTGATGGTCAGCGGCATATCGCCCGTATTCTTGATGTAGAACGTCCGCCGGGTCGTGGTTCCAAGGCACTGCGTACCGAAGTCGCGGACGTTCTTCTTTTCGACGATGGAGAACGACGGTTTGTATCGCTCGCCGACCAGGTTGACCGCGAAGGTTTGGCGGCAGGCGCCGTTGTTCCCGGCGACGATTTCGATGACGAGTTGATCGTTGAACGCGCCGCCGCTGCCTTTGAAAGCCTTGACGTCGATTGTTCCGGTCGCGCCCGCGGCCAGCGTGAGGCCGGTGGGAGGCATGGGGAATCCACCGATGTTCAATTCATAGAGAGCGGTCGGCGCCGTGGCCACTATTGTGATAGGAAGGTTGCTTTGGTTGATGATGGAGACGGATTTTGTGGGTGCGGTGATGGGTGTACCACAATCCACAAGTTGCCCGAAATCAAGGTTCGCCGGAGTGACAGTGACCAGCGGCAACCGACGCTCTGCTTCAAGAGTGAAATACGCGCTGGCTCCACACGGAATTCCGAACCAGCTTACACTGCCGCCGAACTTGCCTCCCGTGCCGACGGGGGGGCGGAAGGTAATGTAGGCGACAAACGGTTTGTTGGGATCGGGTTCGATGATGACCGGCGTGGTCAGGGACGGGTCCCAGAAAAAGCCGGTCGGCAGGTTGGGGAGCTTGTCGAAGATGACCTGCTCGGAGCCGTTGTTTGTTATGGAGACCTTTATTCGTCCACTTTCTTCGCAATTAGCTAACAAGAGACTGGCCGGTTCCACGTCCGAGTTCAGCAGCAATTGGTTGAAGGTCGAGCCCGTCAGTGTCGTGCTTTCCGTGAGGTTGCACTGGGCCGAGTTGAACTGAATCCCGGCGGAGAACGTGCCTCCCGTGACGGGGTGGAACCGCACGTACACTTTTCGTGATTCTCCGGGAAGGAGAGAAAATGACGACTGGAAGGATTCAACCTCGAACGGCGCGGTGGTGCTAACCGCCATGCTCAGTATCGCGGTCCCCGTATTCTTGACGGAGAACACCTTGGGCGCGGAGTATTGACCCACGCACGTCGTGTCGAACACGTAGGGTGGCAAAGGACCGCTGCCGAGGATCTCTACCGTGAACGCCGGATGACGACGCTTTCCTCTCAGTTCGACACTCACGTCCGAGGAGCATTCGCCGAAATCAGCGGTCACGCCCAACATGGAGACAACCGAGTCGGCCCCGTTGACTTCCATCCGCATCGTGACGGACAACGTGCTGTTCGCGGGAAGTGACGTAGGCGTCGTAACGAGGGAGAAGCCGTTCGGGACCTGGAACGACAGCGTGGCATCGACGTTGGTGTTGTTGGTCAATTCCAGTACCTGCGTCGGTGGAGAAGCCGAGCAGTCGTACGCTGTGCCGAAATCAAACACCGTGTTGTTGACGGTCACGAGAGGGGCGACGCGCGTGCCGCGAAGAGTGAATATCACCTGGCGGCCGCAACTGTCTCCCGTGAGGATGACGTTCTTGGTTATCAGGCCGCGTTCGGATGGAGGAGGCGCGAACTCCAGCAGCATGGTTGCGCTGTCCCAGGCAGCAACGGTCAAGGGGAACATGGAGGGGGTGGCCAGTTTGAACGAGGTCCCGAGATCGGGGGCGGTGGAAAAGTGCACGGGTGTCGGGCCGCTGTTCACGATTTGCACCATGGTGAAATTCCGCGCCTTGTCCTGGCAACCTAGAATCTCCGGTTGCCCGATAACGTTCACGGCCAACTGGGATTGTCCTACGACCAGCACGACCGGGACTTCGACCGGGTTCACACTGGAGGACTGCGAGGATATAATGATATTTCCCGCGTGCGAACCGACGCAGGGCACTTCCGCGTCGACGATCGAGACGTACAATGAATCGTCGCCCGTGCCGGAGGTCTTGGAAAACGCCAGCCAGGGGACGTCGGAGGAAATCGTCCAATCGTGGCAGGCTACGCCCGCTGCGAAGACCTTCAGCATCTGGGGAGCGGTGGTTGTTGTATCGACGAAGAATGTATCAATGACCGAGGTGGTGAGTGTGAATGTCCTTTTCTCGAATTCGGCGGTGATGGATTTGTCCGCGTCCATGGTGACCACGGTGATCGGTATGATCCCTGCGGCGTCCCCCGTCCACCGGCGGAACGTGTAGCATGTATCCACGACTGATGCGAGCAGCGTGACCGTTGTTCCCGGCGCATAATCCGGTTGGTTGGGAATGGCGATGATCGTACCCGCGCCGAACGGATCGACGTCGAGATTCAGTTTGTAGCGCGTGACGGGCGTGATGCCGCCGAAGGTGAGCGTGACGAGAAACTTGGTCATTCCCGACGGCACCTGGAACATGCCTTGTGCGCTCATGTCCACGTAAACAGCCGTTGTGTCGGGGTAGCTGACCAGGACAGCCGAATTAATACCGACAGGGAGGGGGTTGGGCCACTGGATCCACATCGTCGATGCGGCGGCGGATTTCTGCAAGAGAATCTCGTACCGCTGGGTTATTGGCTGTGGCGTGTAAATCCCCCTGAAGTCCATGAAGACCCCGGTTCCGAGGATAGACGGCGTGCGAATGTCGGTGTCGATCAGCCTTGCATCGAACGTAAGAGGCGCCGGGGGCGGGATCATTGCCTCAGAAAGCCATGGATCGATACCATCTGTGGCCGTGGCGTTGATGCCGACTCGAAGATCCTGCGAATTCCCGATGTTATCGAGGACGGTCATTCGCAAACGAATGTCCTGAGCGGAGCTCATCGAGCCGAGGAACAGCAGTCCAATGAGAACCGCCACGGGGGCCCGTGTGAGCCATCTCAAATCGAATTTCAAGGGATTCATACCTCAGTCCTTAAAAGTTACTTTAACGGAGTTCTTGTTTGCCAATATTTTACAACAAATTACGGGAATTCCAGAGCCAGTGTCAATACGTAGAGCGAAAAAAATTATAAAAAAATGCGAGACGAAAATAATCCGATATATTCTTGGAATCGCTGATTACGGGCTGTATGGCCCATATAATGGTTTACTTGTGTTAAGTGAAAAATAACGCGCAGAGACTATTGCTTGTAGCAGTCATGAGGATTTCATCCCTTTTTCGGTCCCCATGATGATTCCGGTCGGAGGGAAGCGAAAAGCGCGGAGACACCTGGTGGCCGCAGTGTGACAGCTTCGTTGGCGATCACTTGAATTCTCCGACGAGGGATTGTATATTGAAAAAGCTCTCAAGTACAGCATTCCAAACGTCAAGACTGAGGGAGTCATGAAAAGAATTACTACGACGTTTGTCTTTATTTTCTGCCTGTTGATCGTCTTCCCGGCTTTTGCCCAGGATCCTTCCTTTGATCTCGACGCCTATCGTACCTACCTGGAATCGCACGCGGGCCTTGATGCCGAGGGGTTGATGTCCGAGCACCAGGCGCCCTTGTTTCGGGCCGCGGCCGGGATCCAGGGTCCCGTCGCGTACCTCGATTCCACCGTGATAAAACTGGGCCTGACGGTTGATGAACGGGCCCTGCTGCAAACAAACGGGTTCATGGTATCCGAACGTTTGTCGGAACAGAGTTTCATCAAGGCTTTCGCGAAGGTGTGGCACGAAGACCTCCCGTTGTTCCTGAGCACGGACGCCGTCCTTCACGCGCTCCATCGTTCGTACGACAACATCCTTAAATCAACCGAGCTGGATATCCTGTTGCCCGCTTTATCACGGGCGCTCGACTTGATGCATACCGGTGTGCGCGGCTTGAAGGCAAAATATCCGCAGCGGGAAATGGCTGCGCCGGTGCGGGACGTGGACGTGTTTCTCACGGTGGCCAGGGCGTTGCTGGCCGGGGAGTGGGAAGGAAAACCGGTGTTTGCGGAAAACCGTGCGCCGGTAGATGACATTCTCACTCTCGTTAAAGC
>JAADGX010000150.1:4358-10859 GCA_013152135.1 Chlorobiota bacterium | reverse complement strand
GGTGTAGTTCGTGAAAGGATTGCCCGCGGCATTGTGGTGAATGGAGATGAAAAAGTCCGCCTGGGATTGCCGGGCAATCGTTTTGCGCTCTTCGAGCGAGGGGTTTGTCGTCGCCTTGCGCGTCAGTATCACGCTGGCCCCTGCCCTTTCGAGGTAGCGTTTCAGCATCAAGGCGACCCTGAAATTGACCTCGGGCTCGTACACGTCGCCCGCCGGTCCGCGCCGGTCCTCCACGCCGGGACCGTGCCCGGGATCGAGACAAAACTTCTTTCCCTGGAGCGCGGGGCGGAAGTGCGCAATGGTGGAGTCGCGCGCCCTGATGCTTTGCCAGTCGGGTGGTTTAACGAAGTACACGGTCGGTCCGCACCCGGCATGGAACAATACGAAGAGCATGAGAATGCTCCATGCGGGTGGGCGGGTGAAAACGGCGTGTCGACGCCGCTTACTGCTGAAGTATCGGATGTTCCACGCGCGTACGCGTGAAAGGAGGTCCGGTTGCTTATTGCGAAAATGCGGGCTCGTCATCAGGATGTGCAATATATCCGGGGACGGTGTAGAAGGCAAGGAGAAGAGAAGCCCGCCGTCAGGAACTCTTCACCAGTTTGAATTCCACCCTGCGATTGAGGGCGCGGTGCTCTTCCGAGTCGTTCGGCACCTGTGGTTTCGATTCCCCGTAGCCTTTCGTGATGATCAGATCACCGGGTATCCCTTTCTGGGTGAGGTATTCCACCACGGAACGGGCGCGGTTTTGGGAGAGGCGAAGGTTGTATTCCTCGGAACCCTTGTCGTCGGTATGGGCGCTGATTTCGATTCTCACGTCAGGATTTTCCGTGAAAAAGGATTGGTTGTTCTTTATGAAATCCACGAGGCGGTCCAGCTCCGGGTACGATTCCGGTCGCAGCTCGTACTTGTCGAAATCAAAGAAGATATTGTTGATGCGCTGGGCAAGTTCCTTTCGCAGCATGCCGGCCAGCGAGGTGATGACGATGTCCACGGTGCGCTTGGTGATGGACGTGTCGCGCAAATCCACGTTCTGTGAAGTCGGGTAGTATCCCGGTTTCTCGGCGTAGTACCCGTAGAGCCGTCCTTGCGCAAGAGTTATGAAGTACTTTCCATCCGCGGGATCGCTGCGGACTTCACCGATCGTCTTGCTCTTTTCGAGGTCCTCCCATCGCACCACCGCGTCCGGGACGGGATTTCCGTCTTCGTCAAAGACGGTTCCGGAAATCGCCAGGACCTTTTTCTCCGGCTGCACTTCCTTCGGAAGCGTGATGCGGTAAATGTCTCCTTGTCCCAATCCGCCGATGATGGCCGAAGACGCGAAATACGCCACCAGTCCCGACGTGCTGACTTTGTATCCCCAGTCATCGTCCGCGGTGTTGATTTCCTTCCCGAGGTTGACGGGAGTGGACCATTCCGTCCAGGAATCTTCGCTGAGCCTCACGGATTTGAACACGTCGAGCCGTCCGAACCCGAGATGGCCGTCGGAGCTGAAATACAGGGTCTTTCCATCGGCGTGCAGGAACGGCGAGCGTTCCGCGTAGGGTGTGTTGATCACCGGCCCGAGGTTGATCGGCTTGGACCATCCGTTCCCCTGTCGGACGACCACGTAAATGTCCAGGTTTCCTGCCCAGGATCCATGATACGGTTCCCGCCCCTTGGGGTGATACCCGTCAATGCCGCCGGGCCGGTCGGAGGTGAAGAAAAACGCTTGCCCGTCGGAGGTGAAGTACCCGTCGGATTCGAAGTACTCGGTATTGATGGGGTAGGGAAAGTGTTGAATCGAGGACCAGCCATCGGCGGTTTTTTCGTAGTAGAAATTATCGCCGCCGCCGAGATGACCTTCGTATCCGCCATACAGGACGATGTATCTCCCGTCCGCCGAAATGCTGTTGATGCTTTCGTGTTCGGGAGTGTTAATGGGAGCGCCGAGGTTTTTCGCAGGCTGCCATTTGTTGTTTTCGAACGTGGAAACCCAAATATCGTTTCCTCCCTTTCCACCGGGCCTGTCGTCGCTGGAGAAATAGATTTTTGTCTCATCGCCGCTTACGGAAGGCTTGAACTCGTTCGCCCTCGAGTTCACGGCGTACCCGAGATTTTTCACCCGGATGGGCCGCAGGGGCGCCTTGAGCATGGCGAGGATGGAGTCGAATCGTCCTTGCATGTTGGGGAAACGATCCCGGTACTTTTCGTACACGTCGATGGCGTCTTTCCACCGGCGCCGGTTTATGTATTTCCCCGCGATGCGTTGCACCGCGACCCAGGCGTCTTCCGAGGGCGCGTATGCGCGCACGACGAAATCAAAATCGTCTTCGGTGACGGATTCGACCAGGAGTTTCGAGCTGTTGGAACAACCCGTCGCCAGGAAGGCGAGAAAGACAATTGCGAGAAGGTGGATCGTGTGTGATGTTTTCATTTGTCCGGTGGTTTCGTGGATGTCCTCTCTCAACTCCTCAAGTTACTTTGACGCTAGCCAATTGACAATACCCGGATCATTCTCCATGGAACAAAGCCGAAATTCCTTCGATAACGCGACGTGTCACAGCATTGCCGCGCGTGCGCGTGGATTTCACGCTTGTGGAGTAACGACCTGTCGGTAGTATTTCTGCGCGTCGATATTGGTGACGATGTAGCGGATATTCTCCTTGTCCCCCGATTCGAAGACGGGCAATGCCCGCCATCCGTACTCGTCGAAAATTTTCAGCACCGCTTCCAGGGATGTATCCGGAGTGACGGTTTTTACCGGTGTAATCATGATGTCCGCGGCAACCAGAGTTTCGTGCATTTCAGTGGCGGTCAGAACGCTTCGGACGTCTTCAAACTCGACAATCCCGGCGTATTTCCCTTCTTTGGTAACAACGACGTGTGCCTCCGCGTTGGAATTTTCGAAAAGGGTCAATACCTGGCTGATGGGCATGTCCATGGGAATCGTCTCTTTGACCGGTTGCAGGATCTCCCGAATGGTTACCGTGCTGGCGCTGGGAAGATACACGTAGGAACCGAGTTCCATCCCGGACCGGTGGAGGTAATACGAGTAAATGGACGACTTGCAGAAACGCTGGGAAATAATGGTCGCGATAACCGCCGTCAACATGGCGGGCAGGATAATGCGATAGTCGTTGGTTATCTCGATGAGAATGAAGATGCCGGTCAGCGGCGCGTGCAACGTGGCGGCCAGCAGTCCTCCCATGCCGGCCAGTGCATACGTGCTTGGTGCCGATACCAGGCCGGGAAAAAGCTGGTAACAGATGAGGCCGAACGCCGAACCGAACATGGCACCGGACTTCAGTGCGGGGGCGAACGCGCCGCCCGTTCCGCCTGAACCAAGCGTCAGCGACATGTGGATGGGTTTCAGCAGGGCGGCGATCAGCAGCAGCCAGACCGGGAGTTCGCTGTACAGGGCGGAGTTGATCGGTGCGTAAGTCTGTTCCATGAGGATAGGGAAGAACATGATCAGGATGCCTGCCAGGAAGCCGCCCGCGGCGGGGCGCAGCACGTTGGACGGGGGAAGGTACTTTTCGCAGAAGCGTTCCACGGCGATGGTTGCCTTGAGAAAAAAGACCGCCAGGAACCCGATCAGGACGCCGAGGATGATGAACATGAAGAATTCATACAATTCGATGCTGGGATTGATGGGGGCGTGCAACAGGGACACGTTGCCGTAGTAGGAGCGTGTAATTGCCGTCGCGGCCACCGAGGAAACGATGATGGGTGTGAACGTGCGGATGCGAAAGTCGCCGAGAATCGCTTCCAGGGCGAAGAGCACGCCTCCGATAGGCGCGTTGAATATTCCGGAGATTCCCGCGGACGCCCCGCAGGCGATCAGCATGCGCCCGCGCGTCTTGGAGAGGCGGAACAGGTCGGTGAATGCCGAGGCCACGGCCGCGCCCACGTGCACGATCGGACCTTCACGTCCTCCTCCTCCTCCCGACCCGATGCTGAAAGCAGCGCCCAGCATTTTATGGAGAATCACGCGGCGGCGTATGCGCCCACGTCCGAACCGTGCGGCGAGAATGACTTCGGGAACTCCATGTCCCGGCTGCGTCCGGAACACGTAATGCTGCATGAGACCCACGGCCAGGCCCCCGAGGGCGGGGATGAAGGGAAACAAGGCGTACTGCCACCATTCCATGCTGCTGGCCAAAGCGAACAAGCCGTCAAACTTGTCCCCCGCGTATTCCACGCACCAGTTGAAGGCGATGATGATCAACCCGCTCACCATCCCGATGAGCGCCGCGGCAATAAGGAGCAGCGTGTCGCCGCGCAGAAAACGGCGGTAATTGCCGGTCAGGTATTCCGCCTGCGAAAAGTACAACCGGCGTAATCCGAGACCGAGGTAGTTTAAAATCCGGCGCAGCACATGCATGATGCTAAAGATACAGGTTCACCGCGGCGATTATCAAGCGCAATGAAATTTTACTTGTTTGTTTTTGAATTTTGAAAAATACTGAAAGGTATGATGAAACGTCGATGCTCCCGGAAACGGCGGCGCTACTTGACCAGCTCGCTTACCAACAGAAAGCCGATGAAGGCAAAATATGGCACGGATATTTTCGGATTGCACAGGATGGGGCAGCCTCCGCCGAAGACGGTGCTGATCTTGCGGGAGATGAAGTACCCCGCGACGGCTCCCGCCACGGCTCCTGAAATTGGTATGAGGATATTCATTTTGCGACGATTCCTGCGATGCCAGGTGGTTACGTGGTTGTTGGATTGTCCATCTCGTCCGACCTTTTGTCTCCTGTCGAGATCAGCGCTTCATGTAAAAGATCGATCAGGTTTTTCTTCGCTTGTTCGGGGAACGCCGGGGAGTTGCTCCGAAACAGGTCGATCATCTTTTCCATCGAATCGCAGTATGCACTGCAATGAGGGCATTCAGCGATGTGTTGTTTAACCGCCTGGCACTCCTTCGAATTCTCGTCTTCCCCGTGATGCCGGCAGATGTAACGCCAGACCTCGATGCAGCTCAGATCGTGCTCATGCTCAGTCATGGAGATCCTCCGCAAAATACGGCGTCAGGAAATTCCGCAGGAACGCACGCGCTCTGTGCAAGCGGGATTTCACGGCCGGGACCGATAAATTGGTGATTTTGCTGATTTCATTGGTTGATAAACCCTCGATGTCTCGCAGAACGAAAATGATGCGGTAATCGGGAGAAAGGCGCTCGATGCCTTCGTCGAGCAGGCGCCTGATTTCGCCCTGTTCCACGCGCGAAAGGGGCGATTCTTCCCACGGCGTAATGGTTTTTTCCGGCATCACCGATTCCTCTTCGTCAAGGGAAACGAAGCGGTTGGCTTTTTCTTTTCGCGCCAGCATGAAACAGTGGTTGCTGACGATGGTGTACAGCCACGTGCTGAACTTCGAGCGGTTGTCGAATTGGTGCAGCTTTTTCAACACACTCAGGAACGTTTCCTGCGTGGTGTGCTCGGCTTTTTCCTGGTTCCGGCACACGTTGAAAGAGAACCGGAACACCATGGGCGCGAACTCCTCGACCAGCTTATCGATTGCCTTCTTGTCGCCGGATTTCGCTTTTTCGATGAGTTCGAACTCTTCCGCTCTTTCCATTTATTTGATGCTTCGGTTATTCATTCGGTTCAGTATAAAATAGAGAAATTATTCCAATCCGCGTGGAGTGGGTTTCGAATTAATGGGCGGAAAGAGTAGTTTCGGAAGAGAACGTTGTCGTGCTTTACTATTTGGAGAGAGTATGAAACCGGTCGTGTACCTCATATCGATGGTGGCAATATGCCTCGGGGCGACAGGGCCGCTGTCCGCCCAGCATCTGGAACCCGCCCGCACGCTTGATCTGAACGCCATGCGCGGGAATCCCTTTCCCAACGCGCTCAAGCTGTTCGATATCGCCGTGGATAACTGGCGGGGACTGTCGTATTCTTCGCCCATCATGACGAGGAATTACCCGGTCATCGACATCAACGCGGGAAAGGAGGTGCGGACGGTCGAGGTGCCGTTCGCCACGAAATTCGATATCGTGTCGCTCCACGTGAACCCGGTGAACGGGTTTCTCATCATGAAGCCCAACGATCTTAACAACCGCTTGATCATCCTCGATCCGAAATCGGGAAGCAGCGTCGCTACGTTCGATAATCCCGCGGGAAAGCCGTTTGCGGGTATTGTCGTCGATGCCCGGGAGAACCGGGTATTTGTTACGGACGGTTCACCGCTGATACGTGTCATGGACGGCGAAACGTTTACACAGGTGGATTCCATCGTCGCGGGTATTCCCTGTGGCGGCCTTGCAATCGACAGCCTCAGGCAGGAACTCATTGTGGCGTCACGTCAACCGGTGGGCGGAAAGACCATGGTGCGCACGTTCAGCCTTTCGGATTCGTACCGCGAGCTCAGGAGCCTGTCGTATCCGGCCACGGAGCCGTTCGGGCGGGTGTACGTCGATGACCTGGTTACGCACCACCTGGCCCTGGTCGGAACGCACAAGGTGATGCTCCTGGATGACCGGGGCATCCTGTATCGAACGGTGGAGAT
>JAADGX010000150.1:0-4347 GCA_013152135.1 Chlorobiota bacterium | reverse complement strand
GACGTGGACATCTGTGCCCGTGCCAGCACGCTGTTTATTGTCGATGGAAGAGGATTCTCGGAAGAAGGCGAACATGGCGAGACCGGAAAAATACATTGGATCGACTTGAGATCCGGCGGGCAGGATTCGCTGCGGGTGGGACAGCACGTGAAGCATTTCGCCGTGTACCAGCGGGAGGCCAAGCTCGTTCTGAACAGCACTCATTCCAACCACGTGGTTATCATCGATTGTTTCAGCAAGGCGGTGGAAGCAAAAGTCGACGTCGGCGAGAGCGCGGAAAGCCTGGCCCTGAACACCGACGGCACAATGCTCTACATAGCCGATCGCCTCGGCGATGAAAACGGCATTGCGCGGGTGCGCCTGTCCGACAACCGGTTGATGATGCTGCGGTCGGGCAACTGGCCGGTCATGATCGCCTACGATGCCGGGCTCCGGGCGCTGTTTTCCATCGATCACCTGCAAAGCTCCCTGTCGGTGTTCGACGACGGTGAAGTCCTGCCGAGCGATACCATCGATATTCCGGGCGTGCTCGAAGCCCGCACTGACGCACTATCGCATCTCTCTCTCGACCCCACCACGCATACGCTTCTCGTATGCATCCCTGAAGCGGAAACATGGGCACTGGTGGATGGAAACACCCGCACTGTCATAAAGACGGGTAAAGTGGACGGCTATACGTACCGGGATTACGGTGGCGTCGGGTACCTGCAAGGCATTATCGCCCCCGACGTGAAGTATTTCTTCGTTCTCCGGCTGGCGGATAAAATGCTGAACATCTACGACCTTCGCGACGGGACCTTTCTCCAGGAAGTGAACCTGAAAACGCTTCCCTGGAGACGCATGCGGAACACGCTGGGAGAACTGATGTGGTACGACTCGGTTGATAAAGTACTGTATATCGGACCGACGCCCTTCGACGTCCGGACGAGAACACTGAGTTCCAGCATTGTTCCAGGCAGCTCGCGGATAATCGGCAGAACGAGGGATGACAAGTACCTTGTAGGTTTGCAGGTGGACGACAGCGTGCGTATCGTGTTGCATCAAACCAGGAGCAAGCGCATTGCCAGGATAGCTAGCCTTTATCCCTTCTGGTATGGGACACCGGTGGTCTTATTCGATCGCGATCGTGATCGGCTGTTCCTGGCCGAGTTCCAGTTCGCGATCGTGCGCGAGTACAACCTGGCGGGAATCACGTCCGTACGCCGCGTTCAGTCCTCACCTTCGTTCGAGCTTGAACCGCCTTATCCACAGCCCGTCGGTCGGGGACAAGTCGCCACCGTTGATATAACGCTTGAACCACGCGCAAACAATGGACCGGTCACGCTCGAAGTACTCGATGTCTTCGGCAGGTCCGTAAAGACCATAGCAGCCGGAAGCGACGGAACCGGTTCTTTCCGCGTCCGGATACCAACGCGTGATCTCGCGCCCGGTATGTATTTTTATCGGTTGAAAGCGCCGGTTTACAGCGTCGTACGAAAGCTGGTCGTGCGCTGATGCGGCCAAAGGCGACAATGACACATTCTCCATTTTCTTTCGTACACTTCGATCCGGTGAATCCGGTCCGGCTTGCCGGGCAGTCGACCACGCACTTGTATTACAATCCGAGATGACTTCCATGAATTGGCTTCCACTCCGGCGGAACGTATCCGCGCATCGTTCACCCATGCGCTCCTTGCTTCTTGTTGCGGCTGTTTTCATACTCGCCCCTGTTTTGACGGTCACGGCTTTCGGACAGGGACCGATCATGCGGTTTCCCGATATTCACGGAGACCTGGTCGTGTTCGTCCACGGCGAAGATATCTGGAAAGTGAATGCGGAGGGAGGAATCGCCGAGCGACTGACGATTCACGACGGCTCGGAGAGGTACCCGAAGTTTTCGCCGGACGGCTCTTTGATCGCGTTCACGGGCGAGTACGACGGGAATGCCGACGTGTACGTCATGGATATTTACGGCGGCAACATCAAGCGTGTCACCTATCACCCCGGCACGGACGAAGTCGTCGGCTGGCACCCGGTCAAGAACAAGATCATGTTTCGCTCGACCCGGCACAGCTTCAGCCGCTTCGACCGCTTGTTCCTGGTCGCGCCCGATGGCACGGGGCTGGAAGAGCTGCCCTTGCACGAAGCGGCCCGCGCGTGTTTTTCTCCCGACGGCAGTAAGATCGCCTACAACCGTGTTGCGCGCGAGCACAGGACGTGGAAACGCTACCGGGGCGGCCTCGCCCAGGACGTGTACCTCTACGATTTCGATTCCGGAACGGACAGGAAGCTGACCACCTTCGATGGCACTGACCGCCTCCCGATGTGGATCGGAAACAAGATATTTTTCAGCTCCGACCGGGACGGCGTGCTCAATATCTATGCATATGACCTTGCCACCAAGCAGATAGCCCAGGTAACACGACACCGGGAATACGACGTCCGGAGGCCGAGTAAAGGCGGTGACGCCATCGTGTACGAATTGGGCGGATCCCTGTGGGTACTTGACGCGAAGACCGGCGAGACGCGCCGGATCCCCGTCGAGATAAAAAGCGACGATCCCGAGGTGCGGCCCTTTATCAAGAAGGTAAGCGGGGACGTTACCGACGTGAATTGTTCCCCGGACGGGAGCCATGCGCTCATCGTGGCCCGCGGCGAGGTCTTCACCATCTCGAAGGAATCCGGTCTCACCCGGAACCTGACGAAGAATCCGGGCGCCAGGGACAAGGACGCGGTGTGGTCGCCGGATGGAAAGCGCGTGGCTTATCTCTCCGACAAGAGCGGGGAGTACGAAATCTACGTCGTCGATCCCCTGGGAAGAGAAGAAGCCGTGCGGTTGACCAGTCACCGTGACGGCTACCGTCATACGCTGCGCTGGTCGCCGGACAGCCGGAAAATCGCCTTTACCGATCAAACCCTGACCTTGTACGTGCTCGACGTCGAGACGAAAAAGATCACCAGCGTGGACAAGGCCGAATTCGAAAGCGTTGACGTTTCTCTCGACAAGAAACCGATTTCCGATTACTCGTGGTCGCCGGACAGCCGTTTTATCGCCTACGCGAAAATGAACGGAGACCTTGTGTACCAGGTGTATATCTATTCGCTCGAAACCGGCGAATCCCGTCGCGTCAGTAACGGCCTGTTTCACGATTTCAATCCTGTCTTTTCACCGGACGGACGCCGTCTCTTTTTCATCTCGAATCGCCGGTTCAGTCCCAGTTCGGCGATTTCGAGTGGGAGATGGTGTACAAGAAGGTCGCGGGGATCTACTGCATGACTTTGAGGAAAGATGATGGTCCCCTGCTGCCGATCCTCACCGATGCCGAGCTGTCGGAGGAGAAAGACGGAGGCGCCGAAAGCAAAGCGGATCCTTCATCCCACGTCGTTATTGATTTTGACGGCATCACACGGCGCGTTGAAGCGCTTCCCATCCCGCGCGGCAACTACCGCGACCTGGCCGTGACGTCCACGGACGTATTCTACCGCAACAAGGACGAGGGGGATTTCAACCGGTTTGAATTTCGCGGAGTCGGACCGATGGACTTGCATGCGTTCTCGATCGCGGACCGAAAGCAGGAAACGGTAATAGGAGGCGTCGACCAGTACAGGATTTCGGCCGACGGTTCATCCATCGTGTACAGGAAAGGTGGTAAGGTTGGCATCATTCCCGCTTCCTCCAGGGATTCCAACGGCGACGAACTCAATCTCGGGTACCTGAAAATGCGGTTCGATCCCATGGCGGAGTGGAAGCAGATCTTTCTCGAGGCATGGCGAATGGAGCGCGATTTCTACTACGAGCCGAACATGCACGGCGTCGACTGGGAAGCGATGAAGGAGAAGTACGGTAAACTCCTCGCGTACGCTTCTTGCCGGCAGGACGTACAGTACATCATCGGCGAACTCATCGGGGAATTGAACACCTCCCATACGTACGTGTGGGGAGGCGACCGGAAACGCAAGGCGGAGCACGTTTCCGTGGGAATGCTGGGCGTCGATTGGGAAACCGACGCGAAGAACAACCGGTACCGCTTCAGGAAGATCTACCGCGTGCCGGACTGGACGCAGGAAATAATGTCGCCTCTGACCCGTCCGGGTATGAACATCAACGAAGGGGATTATCTGTTGAAGGTGAACGACGTGGAAGTCACCGCCGACCGGAACATCTATTCGTATTTCGAGGACATGGTCGACAAACCCGTCACCATCACGGTCAACAGTAAACCGACGATGAATGGCGCACGGGAATACGTCGTGAAACCGTTGCGGGGAGAGCGCACCTTGCGATACCTCGACTGGGTTGAACATAACCGCCGGGTGGCGGACCGTGAATCGAACGGAACGATCGGTTACATCCACCTGCCGGACACC
>JAADGX010000205.1 GCA_013152135.1 Chlorobiota bacterium | reverse complement strand
GGAGATATTCTATCAAAAGTGCGGTGGCATTCCTTGCGAAAGGAATCTTTTCAGTGGCTCATGAAACGATGACGCCCGGATAAATTCGCTCTCTCCGGTTACAAAAGAATTCAATGACAGGAAATAATCCCGTCAAGGATGCCATGTTTGTAGCGAGCGCTCGGGCTATAAACATTCATTCCCGACGTGGTTAACGATATGCGTCATTACCGGGAACGCCTCATCTCAAAAGGATGAATTTCCTCGTTTGAACCAATCCCTCGACTTTCAAACGGTAAAAGTACATTCCCTCAGGTAAGCCTTCCGCTGAAAAACTCCGGGAATATTTTCCGGGAGAGAATATCCCGTCAACGATGGTGGCGACTTCCTTGCCGTGAATGTTATAGACCCTGAGCGCTACGTGTGACTGCCCGGTTATGTGAAATTGGATGATCGTTGAGTTATGGAATGGGTTCGGATGATTTTGCTCCAGCGAAAACGCGCGTGAACCGCGTGAGAGGATTTCTTCAACGGACGTGGGAGCTTTTGTGCCCAGGAACACACCGCCGCTCCTGGTTCCCGCATAGATTTCCTCTCCTCTCCCGACCGCGATGGAATATATGCGGGGTTTCATCAGACCGGTATTGATTGCGTTCCAGTGGTCCCCGTTGTCGGTGGAACGAAACACGCCGCCGTCATAGGTCCCGAGATAGATGTCGCCACCCTCGCTGGTGGCAAGAGATAAGGAAAGCTTATTGCTCAAACCGTTATTAACCGCGTTCCAGCTGGCGCCGTTGTCGGTGGAGCGAAACACGCCGCCTCCCCAGGTCCCCGCGAAGATTACGTCTTCTTTATTAATGGCAAGCGCGATGACTCGGACATCCGTCAAGCCGTTATTGACGGCGCTCCAGTTGCGGCTGTTCTTGGTGAAGAGAAAAATACCGCGGGGAGTTCCGGCAAAAAGATCGCCGTTGCTGTTGATGGCAAGGGCGCGGATGTGAGGGTTCGTCAGGCCGAAGTTCATCGCCCGCCAGTTGGCGCCCTTGTCCGAGGAAAGGAACACGCCGCCGCCCTCGGTGCCGGCATAAACGACGCCCTTGTCACTGGTTACCAGGGCATCGACATAGGGAAACTTCAGATTCTTATTGACGGCGTTCCAACTGGCGCCGTTGTCGGTGGAACGAAACACGCCATCGAAAGCCCCCGCGAACACGTTGCCCGAACTGTCGATGGCAAGAGCCAGAACGCGGGTTGTCGTCAGACCGGTGTTGACCGCTATCCAACTGGATCCTTTGTCGGTGGAGCGAAACACGCCGCTCCCGTCCGTTCCTGCGAAGACGTCGCCGTTGCTCTTACAAACGAGAGAAAGGATCGTCGTGCTCGTAAAATTCGTATTGACGGCATTCCATCGAGCACCGTTATTGGTGGAGCGAAACACACCGCTCCCCGCTGTTCCGGCAAAGATATCACCGTTGTTCTTGATGGCAAGAATCGTCACGTCGGCAGTCGTCAAACCGGCATTGACCGCGTCCCAATTGACACCGTTGTCAGTGGAATGAAACACGCCGTTGCCATAAACCGCGATGAAGATATCGCCGGAGTTATTAATGGCGAGGCCCATAACAGGAGCGGCCTTGTTGACTTTGCTCCAGTTGGCACCGTTGTCGGTGGAGCGGAATACACCATCGACGGTTCCGGCAATAATATCGTCGTTGTCGCCGATGGCCAGGGCAAGGACGCGTTTGTTCATGAGACCGTTGTTCATGGCCGACCAGGATGCGCCGTTATCCGTGGAACGAAACACTCCCCCTTCATCCGTTCCGGCAAAAATGTCGCCCTTGTCGTTCGTGGCAAGAGCGAGAATATTGGGATTGGTCAACCCTGTATTAACGGGGCTCCAGTTGGCGCCGTTATCGGTGGAGCGAAACACGCCTCTAACATCCGTGCCGACGAAAAGATCTCCGCTGCCGCTGATTACAAGGGCGCAAATATACCTGCGCGGCAGACCGGTATTGATCGCCTTCCACGTCGCGCCGTTATCGATGGAAAGAAACATCCCGTTCTTTTCCGTTCCCGCGAAAATATCTCCGTTGCTGTTGATGGCTAGAGCGAGAATAGTATAATTTGCCAACCCTGTATTGACAGCGCTCCAGTCAGTGCCATTGTTGGTGGAACGAAAGACGCCGCCGCCCCGCGCTCCCGCAAAGACATCTCCGTCGTTATTAAAGGCAAGAGCGCTTATCGAGCCCCCAAAAGGCCCATCCGTCTGGCGCCACGTCGGTTGAGACATGGCGGTACCGGCCATCAAGGCGAATACCATGAGCAGGATAATACGCATGAAAGGTTTTGTGTAACAGGGTCGCATTTCTTCTCCAACAGTTGTTGATAATTACTCGAGGGCACACTTCAGCCTCAAAAGCGCGTTTACTCTTTCCACTTTCCTTTGAGCAATATATTCAAGAGGGTAACGTGTTTAAGATGGAGCGGGGCAGTCGTTCACCCGGGCCGCGCATCGTCTATTTGCTGCAAAGAAAACATAGAGAATAAATCTTTATTATTAAAATCAGCGCCTGGTTTGTCAAGACCTGGCGGGTATTAGCGAGAGGCATTTTCCCGGATGAAGTCTGAACGACTCTTCCGTTCTTGCAACGACCGTCAAGGTCATATTTTCCGCCCGCGGCGCATCTCCAACAAAGGATCGAACGTCTCCTATGACACTGCCAATTGTCTCTTCTTGGAACTTCGAAAGACCAAACCAATTTCGTATATTTTCAGCATGGAAAAAGAAGTTCTGCATTCTTTTCAAAGGAAAAAGAAAAGAATGTATTCTGAAACGAGCGGTTCTAGGATCGCCCGCATGATATTGATGATCGAGAAAAAACAAACCGAAGAATAGAACACGGCATCGGGAAAGGGGTGAACCAAGGAATGAATGATATGCCAATCTACACGTCGCCAAGCACTGTCAAAAGCCTCTGGCAGGAATACCGTATCTACGACAATCGCGTGGAATTTGACACCTTGTTCGGAAGGATGACGGTTCCTTTCGACCACATCGAGCGGGTTGACGTTTCCGAATCCGAGGTCAAGGGGCTTTTCAAAGGGGACCTGCACCTGAAGAATTTTCGGCCTGCATTGAAGTTGGACTGGGCCAATTTTTTAGAGCACGTCGTTCTGGACAAGGGAGAAGGGCGAATCCGACGGGTGCTCTTTACACCGCATAACCCGGAGGCGTTCAAGAGCGCGTTGGACGAAGCTCTTGCTCGATACCGGGAGAAAAAGGCCGGCGACAAAGATTGAGCCATTACGTCCAAGAAGGTGTTCCGATTCAGTGCCATGCCGTTGCGCGGTGTTGAAGCGATAACATCCCCCCCTTTTCATGGCAGAGATTTTCCAGTTAATTCGTGAAGGAAGTCGTGATATGCAAGAGTACAAGTTGAACCCAGGGACTGGATGCACGGTGGGCGTAGTGCACGTCTCCGGCGGGATCCTCTTTTTCAAGAACAGGGATTTGCAGCGGGAACACCTGGTTAACAAACTTACCGTTTTTCAGTCCAATCCTGAAGTTTACGCGCTAAAGGGAATAAATCTCAAGGCGGAAGAATTGAAGGGGATATCAATTGGTGTCAATAAGCACAAGATATGCGTGGCGAATACACATGTCGTGGCAACAGAAGACGTGGCGTATGATGTCTTATGTGAAGCGCTGTTGAGCCAAGCACGGGAAAGGAGGGATGTACCCCAGATAGTAGGCGATTTCATGAGACATAATGCCGTGCAAGGGGGGCGAATCCTGGTTTCATCACCTGGATGGACGTATCTCGTGGAGGTATACAGGAAAGCGTACAGGATACAAGAGATCGAGACGGATATCGCCATAACAAACAGCTTCTCGCTTCTTCCCAACGGGGCAGAGATGCCTGAGATATGGAAGAGAAGCTCGGACAATCGTCTCGAAGTAGCAAATACAATGATTAAGGAAATAGATGACATTGACGGACTCAAAAGTATGCTTCGCTCGCACATACCGGAAAAAGGGGATCTGTCCATATGCAATCATCGCGAGGATGGCGGAGGCACGGAAAGCAGCCATATCATTCAAGTTAAAGGAGATTACGTAGCCTGGTCGTCCTTGGTTGGATATCCCTGCAAACATGACTATAATACCGTGCAGTTGTTTCAGGAATAAGAGTATTGTTCATGGGAGTCCCCCTCAACGTTTAAGGTAAAGAGAAAGGGAGCATATCCCGTGGTGGAATGCGAAAGACGAAGAGCTTATAGATTTGTAAAAACCCGACAGAAAATCGCATTGCTGAATAGAGGATTTTACAAAGGACTTTTTGCGCCTGAAAATCCAGGTGAAATCAAAAACATTATTGGAATATTCCAGATGTTGCGAGCGCATACCTGAACCGGGTGACGTTATGATCAACATCATAGAGATAAAAACGACAGAGCACGTGGATCGCGTGCGCGATTTGTTCAGAGAATACGAGGAATACCTGGACGTCGATATCTGCTTTCAGGACTTTGAGCAGGAATTAAAAGATCTTCCCGGCCCGTACGCGCCGCCGGATGGCTGCCTTCTCCTGGCGATGGAAGGAAACAAAGAGGTCGGGTGTGTCGCCGTCCGGCCCCTGCGGGATGACATTTGCGAGATGAAGCGGCTCTTCGTCAGACCGGAGTATCATGGCCGCGGATACGGCAGGCTGCTGGTCGAGGAAATTATCAGGAGAGCGGAAAATATTGGTTATCGAACAATGCGCCTCGATACGCTGACTCGGTTGAAACAAGCCATGCGCTTGTATGAATCCTTCGGCTTCAGGGAAATCGAGCCCTACTACGATAACCCCATGACGGATGTCGTGTACTGGGAACTGGAGATAGGCGGGCACGGCAAAGGGGAGGTGTGAGGTAGTGAAGATCCGGCTGTCGCTTCAAAACCGGAATGTCATTCCTGATTCCCCGGCGGTGTTTCGATTCGAAGGGCGCCTCGTTTCAGGAATAAAGCTTTTGGAAGATCGTTAAACCACGCGAGAACATGCACGAGGAGATCGAAATGAAAAACCTATTGATGCTGATGATCCCATTATTGATTTTGATTACTTCTTGTGAGGACGCCAATCAGCCTTCTGTTGAAGACAGCATCACGCTTGAGCCGGGCCACTATAAAGGGACATATACGTATACCTGGCAGATTGGATCAGTGGATGAAGATTCAGTGACGTGTGATACCGAATTGACGCTGTTTGAGGGTGGATACAGCATCGAGGAGATACAAAATAATTGCCCTCCACACAGCGCGGGCCCCTGTGAGATAACCCCAACAACGATCACCTTTCAGGATACCGTTGTTCATACCGCTGAATTTGATAACACATTGATAATTCATGGAACGTACGTCTATACGTTCGAAGACCCCGCTTTGGAAATGAGCCAAATGGATACTTCCCTGAACCGGAAGTATGTTTACAGGTTGACCAAGACGAATTAGTGGAACTGTGCCCGGCAGGATCACGAGGTCGGACCGCCGTCACACCGGGGTGGAGAAGTAACACGATCGATGGACGGCCGCAAATACATTGAAAAGCGTTTGGACCGCTCATGCCCATGACAGGCTATTACGAAAAGAACCTCTCCGGCAGGCGCCTGCAGCATTGCTACGAGATTGCACCGCCCCGTGTGAGGCAGTACCTGGACGCGGAAATCGAACACGTGATCAGTCGCCTGCGGCCTTCGGATACCGTGCTCGAGCTCGGCTGCGGGTACGGCCGTGTGGCGCTTCGCCTGGCGGAAACCGCGCGGCACGTGGTGGGGATTGACACCTCCCTGGAAAGCATCGCGCTCGCCAGGGAGCTTGCCGGTGACGATTCGCGCTGTCGGTTCCGGGTCATGGACGCCCTCGATTTGTGTTACCAGGATGCTTCCTTCGATGCGGTCGTTTGCGTACAAAACGGCATATGTGCGTTTGGTGTCGACCGGGAAGCGCTGCTCCGGGAAGCGCTGCGGGTTGCCCGTCCGGGTGGACGTGTCCTGTTCTCGACGTACTCGGACCGGTTCTGGCCGCATCGCCTGGAATGGTTCGAGGCCCAGGCCGAGGCAGGCCTGGTCGGTGAGATCGATCATTCATTGTCCGGAAACGGCGTCATCGTCTGCGAGGATGGCTTTCGCGTCGGCCGCATGAGCAGGGAAGATTGGAAGAATCTTTGCGCGCGGGTTGGTGTCGAGCCGGGGATCACGGAGGTGGATGGATCGAGCGTCTTCTGCGAGATCGCCATGCGCAAGGAGGAGCGGATTGATCACGAGAGCGCTGGTCGGTCGTGACTTGCTCGCGTGTTCGGCATGCCATGATACGCTGTTTCGAAATGGAAAAATCACGGATTCGTTCAGGTATAACCTTGACATCCGTTCAATTTTTATTTACGTTAAACGCAATCGGGGTCTCTCTATGCGGCGCCCGTTCTTTCCTGACCTTTCGTTCAAGCAGTCCAGCCGAAGAGGCGTAGCGTGGCCGGACGGAATGATTGGAAGGTTGATAGCAGAGGTGTGAATGGGCCTGAGGTGAAACCGCGCGACCCTGCTATAAAAACACGATGGACAAGGATGAGGGAGGAATTACA
>JAADGX010000044.1 GCA_013152135.1 Chlorobiota bacterium | reverse complement strand
ACCCGGGAAGGATTCACTCGATAACAAAGTCGGGGTGCTGACGTTCAACATCCAGGATCTTCCGCACTCCCTTGTCGCCAGTATCCTCAGTTGCGAAGGCGCGGTCGGCGTGCGAAACGGTTGCTTCTGCGCCCATCCCTACGTGAAAGGTCTGCTGAAGTTCGACGAAGCGGATGCGAAAGCCGTCACGGCGGAAATACTCGGCGGAAACCGGACAAACCTGCCCGGCATGGTGCGCGCCAGTTTCGGTTGTTACAACAACACGGACGACATCGACCGCCTCGCGGAAATGCTGCACGTCGCGGCCCGCAAGGAATACAAGGGCAGGTACCGCCTCGATGCGGCCTCCGGCTCATACTGGCCCGAAGGATTTCACTACCCCCTGCGCGACTATTTCCCGTTTCTGTCCTTCACTGAAGCCACGGTGTCCGATACGTACACCGGGAAATCCTGAGCACGCACACTTCCCCTTCACACCCCTGCATGGTCGCCGCCCAACGGCGAAGCCACGGCCAGCGCACCGACCCACTTCACACCCGCTTCTTTAAGCACTCTCGCGCACTCGCCGATCGTCGAACCGGTGGTGATAATGTCATCCACGAGTGCCACGGACGGCGGTACACTCGCTCCCGGATGCAGCGAAAAAGCGTCCTTCACGTTCCGCCTCCGCTCCGCAGCGTTCAGTTGTTCGGCTGCTTGCGATCTCGTGTACCGGTTCCGGAAAATCAACCCCTCGTCAACACGCAGCGACGTTACCTCGGACATACCACGGCAAATAAGGAAGGACTGGTTGTACCCGCGCTCGCGCTTCTTGCGGACATGCAGGGGCACCGGTACGAGAACCGGTTCGCGTTCGAGCAGCGAGGTCCGGGCCAACCGCCCCCCCACCCTTCTGCCGAGCCAGGGACCGACGATTGTAAGACCGCGGTATTTCAGGTCATAGACCAACGTGGGAACGGATGTGCCCGGACGGTATTCAAACGCAATAAAAACGGCGTCCAGGACATCTTCCAGGGAATGATGAGAAAGGAAGCCGCGCGACCACTCGGGAGACCATTGCAGTGCCTCCATGTTCTCCGCGCAAGCCCGGCATACGACACGGTCCCGTGCGCGCGTGTTCCTGCACACCAGGCAGCAAGGCGGATACACGAAGTGCAGTATCTGGCGGGTGGTGCTCCAGAGCGGAAAGCGATTCATCTCCACGCTGCCGTAAGATGGTTCAACGAGACTCTTTTCAAACGGGTAACCTCGCTCCCGGGAGCAAGGTCTTGTGGAAAAACATCGTGAAACTGCGTTGGGGGAATATTACGAAACGGATGGAAAGAATGCAATGAAGGCGTCCACAGCGGGACGCCTTTCAGAAATACGCGGAGGAAGCCAGACTGGAATCAGTCGGATTCATCGGGCTGAAAGTTCCGCACTTCCTCCAGTACGGCGGCGATAATCTCTTCTTCTTTCAGTTTTCGGACCACCTTTCCCTTGCGGTACAGGATACCGACACCTTTGCCGGCGGCGACACCGATATCGGCTTCACTCGCTTCACCGGGTCCGTTGACGACGCAACCGAGAAGAGCGATCCTGATGGGTTTTTTGACTCCGGCCAGGGCTTTCTCCAACTCGGCCGTTATCCGAAACAAATCTACTTCCAATCGGCCGCAGGTCGGGCAGGCGATGATCTCTACGCCGCGGGAAGCGAGCCCGAGCGACCGGAGAATTTCCTTGCCCACCTCGATTTCGCGCACAGGCACGTCGGTCAGCGACACGCGTATGGTATCGCCGATGCCTTCGGCCAGCAGCGTCCCGATCCCTACAGCCGACTTGATGGTGCCCACGCGGATTGTTCCTGCTTCGGTCACACCCAGGTGCAGTGGATAGTCGGTGCGTGCGGCCAGGAGCCGGTACGCCTGAATCATGAGACTGACGTCGGTGGATTTGACGGAAATGATAATATCGGTGAAACCGAAGTCTTCACATATTTCCGCGTGCCGCATGGCGCTTTCGTACAGTGCCTCGGCGGTAGGGTAGCCGTGCCGTTCCAGGATATCTTCTTCCAGCGAGCCTGAGTTCACCCCGATGCGTATGGGGATGTTTCTTTCCCGCGCCGCGCTCAGTACTTCATGGATGCGGTCCACGCTTCCGATGTTACCCGGATTGATGCGCACTTTCGCCACACCGGCCTCGATGGATTTCAACGCGAAGACGTGATTGAAATGGATGTCCGATACGACAGGGATGGGAGAACCGGCAACGATATCCGTAATTGCCGCCGCTGCGTTCTTATCGTTCACCGTCACCCGAACGATATCGCATCCTGCCTCGGCGGCTTCGCGGATCTGCGCCAAGGTCGCTTCCACGTCGGAGGTTTTCGTCTTGGTCATGGTTTGCACGGACACCGGGGAACCGCCACCAACGGGGATAGAACCTACCATTACCCTGCGGGTGTTCCGGCGGGGTGGTTTCACCATGGGAGCCATCCACCGCGTCTCCTCGGCATGCGCCGGAGATGGGGAATCGGAAATATCAATCATGCCGGGATCGCTTTTCGCGCTTGTTAAAGATTCTTGCTGGCGTCGAACAGGATGCGCTTCTCCTCGTCCGTCAGTGCTTCGTATCCATGCTCGGCAATCTTGTCCAGGATCCGGTCGATCACTTCCTGCTCGGTTTCAGGTTCTTCAGGTGCCGCTGTCCCCGGCAAGTCGTAGAACGCCGCATCCACCGCCTTTCGTGGTTTTCCTCGTATCGTGCCGGATGTGCGGGACTGGAATTTTCGAAGCATGACATCGATCCGTCCCTTGCGATCGGCCAGTACCCAGAAGAACGCGACCGCGGCGCCGCCGAGGTGCGCAAAGTGGGCTACGCCATCCATCGTGCCCGTAACGCCGCTGTACATCTCAAGCGCGATGAATGCGGCCACGAAGTACTTTGCCTTGATGGGAAAAAGGAAGTACAGGAAGATCAAGCGATTGGGAAACATCATACCGAACGCCACCAACACACCGTACACGCCACCAGAGGCGCCGATCGTAGGACGGGGCAACGTCCACAAGGGAGCGATAAACAAGTTCGCCAAAGCAGCCCCGATGCCGCAAGCGAGATAGAATATGAGGAAGTTCCGGGATCCCCATTCGTTTTCCACTTCCATTCCGAACATCCAGAGAGCGAACATGTTGAACAGGATATGGGTAAACCCGCCATGCATGAACATGTACGTTATAAGCTGCCACGGATAGAAATATCCCACTACACCCTGACCGTAATTGAACCCGCCGATCGGATGCAAGGCAAAGGTTTTCTGCAGCCAGAATCCAAGGCTCATGTTCCCCACGGTAAAGCCGCTGTTCCCGATCATCTGTATCAGGAACACGACCGTATTGATGAGGAGAAGGTTCTTGATAACGGGCGGGAAAAAGGAGAACCGTTTCCACTGGGGCCGGTAGTAGTTGCCGGTGTTATTGTAATAAGACATTCTTTCTTTCCACTATCATGTACACAAAACGCAACAGTTCGTACGTCGCCGTTGTTCCTTGTCGTTCTTCCCGGAGGTGGTATTACGCGGGCTTGTCCGTCAACGCCGCTACACCGGGGAGGGTTTTGCCCTCAAGAAATTCCAGGGACGCTCCACCTCCCGTGGAAACGTGTGAAACGGCATTTTGCAATCCCAGTTTCGTGATGGCGGCGGCGGAATCGCCTCCGCCGACGATGGTTGTCGCTCCGTTCCGCGTGGCTTCCGCCAGCGCTTCCGCCACGGCCCGTGTACCGGCCGCGAACGGCTCCATCTCGAACACGCCCATCGGACCGTTCCAGACAATGGTTTTCGATTTCGCGATTTCCACGCGAAACAGCTCTATCGTTTCCGGGCCGATATCCAGACCGATCCAGCCTGCCGGAATCGCTTCGATGGGAACAGTCACGGATTTCGCCGTTTCCGAAAACGCCTCGGCGGCAATGGTATCCACGGGCAGCACGAAGTTGATGGCCTCACGTTCGACACGCTCCAGGATGCTCCGGGCCATATCAAGGCGGTCTTCTTCCACCAGGGAAGCTCCCACGCCGTATCCCCGGGCCTTGAGAAACGTGAACATCATTCCGCCCCCAACGAGCATGGTATCGACCTTGTCGAGCAAGTGCTGGATAACGTCGATTTTGCCGGAAATCTTCGCGCCTCCCAGGATGGCGGTGTACGGCCGCTCGGGATCCGCGATGGCACGCGACAGGTAGTCTATTTCTTTCTCCATGAGAAATCCTGCCACGCTTACGGACATGAACCGCGTCACTCCTTCGGTGGAAGCGTGAGCCCGGTGAGCGGTGCCGAAAGCGTCGTTCACGTACACGTCGCCCAGCGCAGCCAGTTTTTCCGCGAAGCCGGGATCGTTCTTTTCTTCTCCGGCATGAAAACGAAGATTCTCCAGGAGGAGTACGTCGCCGGGTTGCAGCGCGGCCGCTTTTTCTTCCACCGCGCTCCCGACGCAGTCGTCCGCCATGACAACCGGGCAACCGAGAAGTTCTTCCAATCTCCGGGCAACCGGTTCCAGGCTCATCTCCGGAACGACTTTCCCCTTCGGACGCCCGAGGTGACTCATCAGGATGACCGCCGCTCCATGCTCGAGCAGGTAAGAGATCGTGGGGAGCGACGCTCGCACACGAGTGTCATCGGTTATGATCCCGTCCTTGATGGGCACGTTGAAATCAACACGGACTAGGACCTTTCTGCCTTCGACGTCGATGTCCCGAACAGTGAGCTTTTTCATCGCCTGCTACCCCGTCGCTCAGGCAGTAATTTTCTTTATCAAATCCACCACCCGGCAGGAGTATCCCCATTCGTTGTCGTACCACCCCACGACTTTCACCATCTTTCCCTTCGCCATGGTTAATTCGCTGTCGAAAATGCAGGAATGATCGTTGCCGACGATATCGTTTGAAACCACGGGGTCGGTGCAATACTCGATGATGCCTTTCATCGATCCTTCGGCGGCGGCGCGCATGGCGTCGTTGACTTCATCGGCGGACACTTCACGAGCCAGTGTCGCCACGAGGTCGGTAATGGAGCCGTCAGGCACGGGAACTCGCAGCGCCATGCCGTCGAGCTTGCCGTCAAGTTCCGGCATCACCTTGCCGACCGCCTTTGCCGCGCCCGTGGTGGTGGGGATAATGTTGGCCGCGGCAGCCCGCGCACGCCGCAAGTCCTTGTGCGGAAGGTCCAGGAGGCGCTGGTCATTCGTGTACGCGTGTACGGTGGTCATGAATCCGCGCTCGATGCCGAATGATTCATGAAGCACTTTCACCATGGGGGCAAGACAGTTCGTCGTACACGATGCATTGGAGACAATTTTCTCGTCTCCGGTCAGGATGTCGTCATTCACACCCATCACCACGACAGCGTCGACCTGATCCTTTGGCGGCACCGTGAGGACAACCTTTTTCGCTCCCGCGTTGATGTGATTCATGCACTGCTCGCGTTTGCGGAAAATACCGGTGGACTCGATCACAACATCCACGCCGCTCCAGTCGAGCTTCGCCGGGTCGCGCTCGGCGGTGATCTTCAACCGGTCCCCGTTGACGATGAGGTCGGATCCATCGACTTCGATCGTGCCGTTGAATCGCCCGTGCACGGAATCGTATTTCAAGAGATGGGCGAGAGTGGCGGGATCGGTGATGTCGTTCACCCCCACGAAGTCGAATCCTCCGAGTTCCAGTCCCCGGCGAAAAACCAGACGCCCTATCCTGCCAAACCCGTTTATACCTACTTTAATTGCCATTTAAATACTCCGTAAATACTTGTGACGGTTGTATTTGAACAAGGACTTAAAAGTTACGACTCATCGCGCGCTTACGCAAGGCAAGCGTTTCCGGCTTGATGAGAGGATGCTTTGCACGCCGCCAGACGCGGATGTGAAGACTCTTGAACGAGGTATGTGACTGTTTCAACGTATTCTGACTGTAAAACGAATCGGTAAAAAGTATGGTCTCATCAGCGCTTTTACTTCGAGCTCTCCATTTTTCTTCCAATCCTCACCACTTGTACTGCCAATTGTTAACATACCACTGGTACATCCCGGTTCGCCTGCTGTCGATAACAGCCGTTACACCGACGCCTTTCTGAAACGCGAAGTACTTGCTCCGGTAATAGCAATCTATTCCGCGAGCGACCTTGTCCAGCCGTGAGCTGAAGTACCGCGGTAAACCGGAGCGGAACGGTGAGATCAAGGTATGCAAGCGATGCAAGCCGCTGAGTTCCTCGGCGATGGTATCTATCTCCGTGTTTATTACGGTGCCGTCGTCTTTCACATCCAGGATCTTGCACTCGTAATACTTCGTATCGGACGTGCTCCACTCCCTGAGCACCTTGATGGTGCGGGTGTATTGATGTAAATCCATTCGCTGGTTCCCCGACGCCCCCCAGTAGCGTAAATAGACAAAGACTTTACCGACACGTAGAGGCACAAAATCCGCCAGGTCATCATCGATCGAAAAGCGCCCGGAAATTGCAACGCGTAATCCGTCCTTGCTTGCCATCGACAGGCCGGGGCGGGACCCTGGACCACAAACCACTTGTAGGTCGTATCCGCAACATTGCACCCGTAGGGTAACTGGGTATGGACATCCAGGTCGAGTGGCTCCCAGGTCTTTCCGTCATCGAGGGAAAGGGAAAAGGTGACTTCTAGACCAAGTGTATTTTCAAAATTGATAGCGAGGTAATCGCCTGGTAAAACAACATCTCCTGCAGAAGGATGGACTAAGTCAAAATGAATAAAAGCTGTATCCAGCGTAAATTGCTGACCTGTGATCGCTATAGAAGTGTCCAACATCCGCATACGCAGGCGACAACGATCG
>JAADGX010000171.1 GCA_013152135.1 Chlorobiota bacterium | reverse complement strand
TTCTCTCATGCAGAGAAATATCTATCTACATGCAATTCTTTCCAATAAAGAAGAAGGCCCGATTTTCATCAGGCCTTTTCTGCGGAGCCGACGAGACTCGAACTCGCGACCTCCTGCGTGACAGGCAGGCATTCTAACCAACTGAACTACGGCTCCTATTTTCTCCCTCAATCAGGTGCCTCTCGGCGTGTCCTCAATCGTTTCCTGTTCATCGCTGTATCTTCATCATCTCTCCGATTGAGAGAGACACTAATTTACATCATTTTCCAGGCACGAAGCAAGCGGAACAAGGGCAATTATTCGCCATAGGTGAAACCCAGTATGCGGTCTATGCCGGCGAGGTCGGTCTGGCGATGGAATGGACGCAATCCCTCTCGTGTGAATATCTCCCGGACGGAGTCGGCCTGTCCCATCCCGATTTCCAGCATTACCGCGCCGCCTGGACGCAGGAGATTTTTGGCGCGGTCGGCGATGACCCGGAAAAAGGTCAACCCGTCACCATCATCAGTTGTGGCGACTCTGGGTTCGAAATCGCGTATTTCGACCTGGAGATTGCCGAAGTCGTCCGCGGATACGTAGGGAGGGTTCGAGACAACGATGTCGAACGGCGGCTGAAGGGAATCGGCATCGCCTTCCAGGATATCCAACTCTTCCAGTCGCAGGCGGTCAGCTACCTTGTGCCGTTCGGCGTTTTTTCGCGCCACTTCCAAGGCTTTCCCGCTGACGTCAGCGCCGGTTGCGCTCAATCCCGGCGCGTGCAGGAGCAACGTAATGGGAATGTTGCCCGAACCGGTTCCGATGTCGAGCAGAGAAACAGGGGCTCCGTCGGGAAATTTTTTGCCGATGTATTCCAGCACGGTTTCGCATAACAGCTCGGTTTCCGGTCTGGGGATGAGCACGTCTTTGGTGACAAGGAACGTATGCCCGTAGAATTCGGACTCCCCGACGATGTATTGCACCGGTTCCCCGCGCAAACGACGGCGAATGCTCTCCCGGAACCGGGCCAGCTCCGATTCCACCAGTGGCTTATCGAATTGCAGGTAGAGGTCGATTCTCCGGCATCCCAACGTGTGGCTCAGCAGGAGTTCGGTAGAAAGCCTGGGCTCGAGGACGTCCTTTCCCTTCAGGAACTCGGTGGAGGTTCGAATCAATTCGCCGACGGTCATGGTGAGTCAGGATTTCTTCTTGCGTGCGAACGCGCGTGATCCGCGCACGAACACGTGCTCGATGGCCTCGGGAATCGTTGTGATGGGAATGATGTTCAGGTTCTCTTTCACGGGTGCGGGGATTTCCACCAGGTCCTTCTTGTTCTCTCCCGGAATGAGTATGGTACGGATGCGGGCGCGGCGTGCGGCGAGCAGTTTTTCGTTCAGTCCTCCTACGGGCAGAATTTCGCCCCGGAGTGTGATCTCGCCCGTCATGGCCACGTCACCCCGCGTGGGCACTCCGCTGAGTGCGGACAGGAGAGCCATCGTAAGCGTGATACCGGCTGAAGGGCCGTCTTTCGGTATCGAGCCCTCGGGCAGGTGGATGTGAATTTCGTGGTCGGCGTTGAAATCGTGGGGCAGGTTGAACGTCTCCGCGTTTGCCCGCAAGTAACTCAGGGCCGCCATCGCCGATTCCTTCATGACGTCGCCGAGCTGGCCGGTCAGGGTCAGTTTTTCCTGGCCCTTCATGACCACGACCTCGACGGGCAAAGTCGCTCCACCCATGCTTGTCCAGGCCAATCCGGTGGCGATGCCGATTTTCGGCTTCCGGTCGGCATGTTTGTCCGAGTAGCGGGAAACACCGAGATACTTGTCCAGACTCTCCGGCGTAACGGAGATTGTCCTGTGAGATTTCCGCTTGCGGTTGGGTTTCAGCTTCTTGAGCACGACTTCCTTTGCGATCTTTCTGCACACGGTGGCGACTTCCCGTTCCAGGTTACGCACTCCCGCTTCCATGGTATACTCCCTGATAAGGCGGCGCAGGGCACGTTTCTGGAATCGGACGTCGTATCCCTTCAGTCCGTGCTCCCGGATCTGGCGTGGAACGAGGTGGCGCTGGGCGATGGCGATTTTTTCGTGTTCGAGGTACCCCGGTATCTCGATGATCTCCATCCGGTCTTGCAGCGGCTCCGGAATCCCGTAACTGACGTTGGCCGTGGTAATGAAAAGTACGCGAGAGAGATCGACGTCCACGTCGAGGTAATGATCGTTGAACGTGCAGTTCTGTTCCGGGTCGAGAACCTCCAGCATGGCCGCAGTCGGGTCGCCGTGGAAATCCGCGCTCATCTTGTCGATCTCGTCCAGGAGGATGACGGGATTCATGGACCCGGCCTTGCGCAGGGCCTGGACGATTTTGCCCGGCATGGATCCGATGTACGTGCGCCGGTGCCCGCGTATTTCCGCCTCGTCGTGAATACCGCCCAAAGACAGGCGCACGAATTTGCGATTCAAGGCACGTGCGATGGAGCGTCCCAGGGAGGTTTTACCGACACCGGGAGGACCAACGAAACAGAGGATCTGGCCCCGCATCTCGGGCACGAGATTGAGCACGGCGATGAACTCAAGGATACGATCCTTGGGTTTTTCAAGTCCGTAATGGTCCTTGTCGAGGATGGTGCGTGCGGACTCGATGTCGAGAACGTCGGGTGTATGGACGTTCCAGGGAACGGCCAGGACCCAGTCGAGGTAGTTCCTGCTGACCGTCGCTTCCGGCGACAGGGGAGTCATGGACTTCAGCTTGTCGAATTCCTCCAGGGCTTTTTCTTTCACCTCCAGCGGGAGACCGGCTTTCAGGATCTTTTCCTTGAGTTCCGCGAGGTCGGGCGGGAGTTCCGCGTCGCTGCCCAGTTCCTGCTGCAAGACACGGATTTGTTCCTGCAAGTAGAACTTGCGTTGGGATTGCTGGATATTGGACTGGACGCGGTTGTCTATATCCATCTCCATGTTGAGGATTTCGATTTCCTCGGTCAAGATGCGGATGAGCTCGAGGTACTGGTCGACGATGGAGGGGTACTCGATGATTTTTTGCTTCGTCGTGACCGGGATGTGGAGGCTGGATGCCACGAAGTACAGTTTGCGTATAGGCGAAGCGATGTTTTCGAAAGAGATCAGTGTCTCACCGGGCAGGTCGCGGTTCAGTTTGACGTATTCGTGGAACAGGGAACCGACTTGCCGCGTCAGCGCGTGAAGCTGAATGTCGGGAACGACGTCCTGGTCTTCGACCTTGAACTCGACGTTGTAAAACGAATCCGTGGGAATGAAGGCAGTGACGCGGATGAGATGCAGACCGTCCACGAGCACCTTCATCAGGCCGTTGGGCAGTTTCAGTACCTGGATGATACGCGCCAGTGTCCCCACCTTGTAGAGCGATTCCTCTGTGGGAAAATCTTCGTCCGGCACTTTCTGGGTCAGGAGTGCGATGTACTTGTCCTGTTCCAGGGACTGGTTGACCGCCGTGATCGAATTTTCCCGTCCGATGAGAATGGGAAAGATCATGTACGGAAAAATGACCACGTCCCGCAGCGGCAGGACGGGCAGGCGCTCCGGGATCACCTCGGGGGTCGTTTCAGTGTTTTCGGGTGTTACTTTCGGCATCGTTCATTATCATGGTAAAACCCTAATATATTCCCGCGCGGAAGTAAAAACAATGCATACCGTTGATTTACCCTTCAACTGTCGATCGAAAGGCGGCGATGATAACGACACAAACCGGCGCAATCCCAAGAAACCAGATTGCTTTTTCCTCTAAAGTTCAATAATATTGGTAGCTTTGTTTCATGGAAGCTCGTATTACAAACCGTAACCGATCCGAATTATCCTGATCATCCGCCTGACGTGAGAAAACTCGCTATATTCATCGCCTTGTTGATGGTGACAGCCGCCGTGCTTTTCATCGTCGTTGATTACGACGCCACCATCCAGATACTCTCGGCGGCGGTATTCGTCATCGGTGCGGTGGTGTTGTATTTTCTCATGGGGTCCACACAGGACTTCGATGAAACCCAATCCGACCAGGACATGTCTGAACAGCGCAAGAAATCGAAAAAGAAGAAAAGGCCTGCCGACGCAACCCTGCCCCTTTCATTCGAGGAGGAGAAGGAAAAATCCGGGGCGGACGCCGCAGGCAGCAAGAGCGCCGCGAGCGGTAAGGACGCGTCCTCCGAAGCGCCAATGGCTGCACGCGCCTCCGCCAGCTCGACCGTCCGGTTGCCGTACAAGCCCAAGGAAATCGAAATACCGGAAGATTACTACAAGTACAACCTGGAAGCGATACCCACCGATCCGCGGGGAGAGTTCGACTATCTCACGCTGCGCCTGTTGACGGTACTCAAGGAAATGTTGTTCGCGCACACGGTCGGCGTGTTCTGGATCAATCGCGACCGCGGCCAGATCGTCATCGGATCGCACGTGACCGACAGCAAGCAGTTCACGCCCGCCCGTCGGTACCCGTTGACGAACGACCTCCTGGGCCGCGTGGCAGAAAGCAAGCGGCCGGAAATCATTTCCGAGATCCCCACCGAGGCGGAAGCGGAACTGCTGCCGTATTACAATTCGAACCAGGGCGTGCACAGTTTCGTCGGCGTTCCCATGTTTTTTCAAGATGACTGTGTTGCAATTCTCGCCGCCGACAGCAAGGCCCCGGATTCGTTCGGGTTGGAAACGGTGGCGACAATGGGTCACTTCACCGCGTTGTTGGCGACACTCCTGCAGAGCTATTCGCACAAGTACGATCTGGAAGCAGATTCCAAGCTGCTCAAAGTAATCGACAACATGAGGCAAAGCATTGCGTTGCACCTCGATCCCTATGGCATCGCGTCGGCGGCGGCAACCGCGACGACGGAAGCCGTGGATTGGGATTACGTGGCGGTGGTGCTCAATGAGCCGTCGGGCGACTGGGTGGTGAAGCGCAGCGTAACCAAGATGAGCGAGGAACCCTACATCAAGGAGGGAACGGTCATCGACCTGGAAAACGGATTGGTCGGGAAGGTGTTGCAATCCATGGAACCGGTGATCGTCGATGCTCCGACCGAAGGGACGTTTCGATTCGAACGAACCGAAAACATCCGTGGCAACGGCTCCCTGTGCCTGGTTCCCCTGACGACGGCAAACCGTTGTTTCGGCATTATCGTCGCCGAGTACAAGGAAAAACACCAGTACGCGGGACGGGACCTGGAAATCATTCAGCGCATTGCCGAGATCGTGTCGATGGCACTGGAGGTGCTCTCGCTCAATACCCTCGTGCGCCAGCACCTGATGATTGACGAATCCACGCGGGTGGCCAGCCGCACATTCCTGCTGCAACGTCTTGACGAGGAGCGGAAGCGATGCGAGGATCACGGCGGCGAGATGTCGTTTTACGTTGTGGCGCTCGACCACGCGGATCAACTCTTGCAGCGCCATGGTCTCGCCGGCCTGGAATACATTCTCAAATCCCTGGGCAGCGCTCTCCGTTCATCCCTGGAACCGTATCACGTTCTCGGGAAACTGGACCAATCGAGATTCGGCGTTCTTTGTCTGCACACGGGAGGTGAGAACGCTTACCTCGTCGGTGAAAAGTTCCGTACAATCATCGCTTCCACCTCGCTTTCCCTCGATGGATCGTCTTTTTCGGTGACGGCCAGTATCGGCTGCTGCGTCTACGCGGAAGGTATGGATAGCGGCCAGATCCTCAACGTGGCGCAACAAGTCGTTGACCGGGCGATTTCGGACGGAGGAAACTGCGTAAAAGTTGTTTGACCGGTTCTCGATTCATTGAACCGGATGTTGCCGACTTGGTGATGCCGGGATGAAAATCAGCGGAAGAAATTACCCCGGCAGAAGTTTTTGGAGTTTTGCGAAAATCGTTCTTTGATTTGTTGACCTTTCCCTTCCCTCTGTTAACAATGATGGCACTTCACCGTGTGCCGGTTAGCGGCAATACAACGTTCGCATTAGCAGGTAATTCGTGTTTTCTGTGACAAAAGTTGTCAGTTCGAAAACATGTGGAGACGTTACGTGATGAAATCCCAAGCACTGAGAAACACGTTGGCCCTGGCTGGAATAACCGCACTCTGGATTTTTTGGCCCGGACTGCTTCGAGCGCAACCCGGTATCACCATTCTTGGTATCGACACGCTTTGGTACCCGGAGGTTCTCATCAATCTCGATATAACCTGCGGCGGTGAGAAGCGGTTCGATGTTCAACGACCGCAACTGTCTCTTTTCGAAAACGGCGCACGCGTATCACCGTTCATGTTTTATTGTCCGCCACCCGAAGAGGAGTGCTGCCTCTCCGTGGCGCTGGTTCTCGATGCCAGTGGCAGTATCAATGGTCCGATATTCGACAGCGTCAAAGTTGCCGCGGAAACCTTCGTACAGGGGTTGAACGGCGATTGTGATTATGCGACCGTGGTGGTCTTCCGGGGATACGTGCATACCGTGGTTCCCTGGACGAACGACGTCCAGCGGTTGATAAATGGTATCAAGGGCCTCTTCGCTTCAGGTCCGGGGGCATTGTACGATGGTATCGGCAGGGGGATGGAAGAGCTCATCCATAAGGAAGGGTGGGAGTGCCAGGCCGTGGTCGTAATATCGGATAATGGATTTGACAACGCCAGCACCAGGTATACCCTGCAATCCTGCATCGATACCGCCCGTGCCAACAAG
>JAADGX010000111.1 GCA_013152135.1 Chlorobiota bacterium | reverse complement strand
TCGTGATTGCCGAACGTAAATACATCGAGCCCGTATTCCTCGAGCAGGCGAACCTGGGATGCGCCCTTGGTAAGAGAAGATATTGGCGTCCCCTGGAACTCGTCGCCCGCATGCAGGGTGATCGAAGAAGGTCGGGTGGTTCGCATGCTGTCCAGGTAATGTTTCAGCACGGCCGCTCCCCCGACACGGTAACGCACTTTCGCGCCTGACGAATCCGTCGAGGTCACTTCACGGGGGAGGTTCTGTGCGTGAAAGTCGTTCCAGTGAAAAACCGTGAGCGATGCTTCGTGCGAAGCTCCGCAGCCGAAAAGAAAAAGCGCAAGGAATATTGCGCTGAGGTTGGTGCGAATGCGTGCCATGTCAAACAACTCGATGCTGTTAAAATCGTGTAGCGCGTACGGGAATCGAACCCGTGTTTCAGCCTTGAGAGGGCTGCGTCCTAACCGCTAGACGAACGCGCCGAATTCCCTTGCCCAATTACAATGGTACAAAAATAATGCTATCCTTTGCAACCAATCGCTGTCATTTCCCGCACCGCACGGTTCATTAAAAATACCACTGCCCCTTCACGTACAATGCCAGCGGGTAGTACCAGTACTCCGTCCCCTCCGCGCCGAACGCGAGTAATCCACCCACGCCAAGCTCGGAATTCTCGGTCGAGGACCATGTCACCGACGGAGCAATGAATCCGCTGCCATCATCCATGTTGAGGTTGACACCAAGGCCCGAAGTCACCAGTGGATGCAATTGGAATATCCCCTGGACGAACAGGTAATTCCGCGCAAAGTTGAGGATCGCTCCCTGGGACAGGCGATCGAACAGCAGGATATACCTCCTGCGATCCGTCTCCCCCTCCCCATTGTAATGGTATTCCACCAGGCTGTAGAGACTCGAGGTCAACTGGTAATCCACGCCCAGGATGAACTTGACGTAATTGTCGCTCAGGTCATCCCTGTTCGCGGAAACGATCCCTTCCCCCCGCACCCCCGCTTCGAACAAATTGCCGGCGAAATCCCCGCCCGCCACGTAGCGCTTGTCGAAGTAGCCTCCCATGACCGAAACATCGTACTCCAAAAAATTTGTACGAAAACGAAAACCGGCGTTCCAGCTCTTGAATTTGTTTTCGGCGTTGTAAACCACTTCCACGTCGGTGAAATTGCCCAAGTAATATTTGAACGACACGGCGTCGGCGCCGTCCTTCTCGATCTTGTCGAAGCTGGCGGGATTGATGGGATTGAACAGGTCGGTCGGGTTCCAGATTCTTCCGGTTCCCCACGAGATCCGTTGCCGTCCAATGACGACACTCCCGAAGTCGAAGTTCTGACGGAAATACAACCGATCCACGAAATGCCGCAGAGATAACCGCGATTCGTCAATCGTGTTCCAGGTGAGGTCCACCGCCTGGCGTCGTGTAATGACCGCGGTCTGAAAACCCGGAAGCGCCGCCGAGTGGTACCATGCCGTAATTTCATGCTCGAGTGAAATGCGGCCCCCATCCCAGAGCCACAACGTGGGCCTCAACCGTATGCGGGTAATGTTGAGCGCCTGGTCCCGCTTCGTCTGGAGCAGGAACCACGACTTCACACGCTGGTAAACGGGTAAGTCGAGAGCATAGCCGGAGAACTTCAATTCCACCTGGGCGTCTGCCTTGTTCCCGGGGACCAACGCCAGGAACATGAACCAGGCCCCCACCGCGCAAAGAGCCATTTTCATGATGCGGAATTACTCCGGAATCTCAATGAGACCATCCTTCAAAAGAAGCAGTCGTTTGGCTCGCTCGATAACCTGGGGATCATGAGACGAAAAAACGAAGGTAAGATTCTTTTCTTCGTTCATGCGCTGCATAAGGTCGAGAAGATTCGCGCCCGTTTTCGTGTCGAGGTTTGCGGTCGGTTCATCGGCGAGGATAATGGAGGGATCGTTCACCATGGCACGGGCTACAGCCACGCGTTGCTGCTGGCCGCCGCTCATTTCGTGTGGGCGCTTGTTCGCCAGCTCGGCAATGTCGAGTTCTTCCATCAGGGCCATCGCTCGTTCATGCCGCTCCTTTTCCGGTATGCCACGCAGCATCATCGTGAACTCGATGTTTTCCAGGGCGGAAAGAACGGGGATGAGATTGTACGCCTGGAACACGAATCCAAGCTTGTGCAAGCGAATGGACGCTATTTCATTTCTGCTCTTCGTACTCAGGTCTTCCCCTTCCAGGTACACCTTTCCCCGTGTCGGTGTATCCAGGGCCCCGATGACGTTCAGCAGCGTCGTTTTACCGGATCCCGATGGACCGGCGATGACCAGGAACTCGCCCCTCTCGACGTTCATGGTAATGCCACGCAAAGCGTGCACGGGTACGCCGTTGTCCTGGTAGATTTTTTCCACGTCCTGAATTTCGATGATATTCATGCGTTTATCCCACTTACACGTAACGAATTGCGGATACGGGCTCCAGCCGTATTGCCTTGAGAGCCGGGTACAGCGCTCCCAGCACGGCGAAAACCGGTATGACGATCATAATGCCGACAACCGATTGGAGCGTTAACACCGGGTAAATTGTGCTTCCCACCCCGAACGACGTCAGGCTTTCGGAGAACATGCTCAAGTCGAGTCCGTAAGCGGAGAGCGGCATGTACAACACCAGGCCGGCCACCATGCCTACCGCCGTACCCAGCACGCCGATAACCAGCGCCTCCAGCATGATCATGTAAAACAACCGGCTGTTTTTCATCCCGATAGCCATCAACACACCGAACTCCTGCATCCTCTCGAACACCGACATGAGGGTTGAATTGATGATACCGAAAATGAGCGCCAGCCCGATGATAATGTACACGATGAACATGCTCTCGCTGTACATCTGCATTTGGGCCAGGATCAACGGCATGAGGTCGGCGTACGACAGGACTTCGTAATCAGGGCCCAGGCGTCCGGCGATTTTGTTCTTGACCATTTCGACGAGTTTGCGGTCCCGCAAGATGATGGCGAACTCCGAGACGTTCCCGCCAAGTTCGAGCATCTCCTGCGCGTTTTTCAGGGATATGAAAACGTAACTCTTGTCGAATTCCGAGCTGACGGTGCGATAGATCCCCACAACCCTGAACATGTCCGAACCTACGCTCCCGCTGACGGTCGAAGCCATACCCACGATTTTATCGCCGACTTCCACGCTCAGTTTCTTGGCCATCTTCCCGCCGATAACGACTTCGTGGCTGGCGCCACTGAGGTACCGGCCTTCGATGATGGATTTCTTGATGATAGTGATGCCGGGTTCGCGTTCCGGTTCCACGCCGATGATGGCCGCGCCGGATGAATTGATCGCGCTGCTGACAAGTCCGAAGGTCACCACACGACGGCTGAAATGCTTGACTTCCGGCGTGGAACGCAGCACGTCTTCCACGCGCCCCTGGTCCGGGACGACACTCTGGATGATCTTGTTATCGTTGAATCCGCGCTTGTGGATTTGCATGTGCGCAACGTGCGAGCCAAGCTGGTTCTCGAACATCTGCTGGATCATCCCGATGGAGAGGCTGTCGTTCATGATGAGCGCGACGACGCCGACCACTACCGACGACACCACGATGAGCGTGCGCCGCTTGTTTCTCCAGATATTTCTCCAGGCAATCGTGAACAGCATATCAGGTATACCGGATTCCTTTCAGTGGTTCGAGCTTGTAGGTTCGTACCAGCGGGTAGATTGTCGATACAAGTGAAATGGCAAAGATGGAAAGGGTGGTGTTGAAAAAACTGGACAGCTTGAGACTCGACCGCAATACCGGCAGGAAACCGTACTGCTCCATCATGGCCTTGTATTCCCCGGTGAATTCAATCGGGTTGACGTAAAAGTAGTAATTGACGCCGACGGCCAGGATGTTGCCGATCACGATTCCGATAAGAGCGATGAAAACGGTCTCGATGAAAACCACCGCCACCAGCATTCCTTGGGGCATGCCGACGGACAGGAGGATGCCGAATTCCTTGAAACGCTCCGTCACCGACATCAACACCGTGTTGAGTATACCGAACGCGACAACGAGTATCAGGATAAAAAGGTATATCATGCCGCTGATGTTATCGAGTTCGATACCCTGCTTGAGCTCGGGCATAACCTGGTCCCATCGCAACGCGCTGAGCGTCGAGGCACGAAGCACCTGGTTCAACTTGTCGGCAACCTGCTCGACGTCGTACACGCTGTTCAAAGACAACGCCACGACGTTGATCCGGTGCCCCATCCCCAATAATTCCTGTAACCGTGACAGGCCCATGAAAACCCCCATGCCGTCGAAATCCGGCGACCCCATCTTCAGGGTACCCACGATGCGGAACCGCGCATTTCCCAGGGAGCCATCATATCCCTGTGATAACAAGATGATCTCGTCGCCGACCTCGGCGCGGAGATTCCGCAACATCTTGTAGCCCACCACGATTTCATTACTGTTGTCGCCGCGAATAAATCGTCCTTGATCTATTTTCTTCGGGAACGTTGTAACGGCTTTTTCTCTTTCAGGGTCCACGCCGAAGATGACGGCGCCGAGAGACGTATTCTTGTAACTGGCCAGGCCGTCGGCATACACGCGCGGCGCGTACCCACGTACTTCAGGCATGCCCGTGATTATGTCTCGAAGCTTCCCGTCGAGAACAAAGCTCTTGTGCAGCGAAGGGCTTTCCTGGTAATCCTTGTGTTGAATCTGGAGATACCCGGAAAACAGGCCCACGGCAAAGTTGATGGTCTCTTCGTACGTGCCCAGTTGTATCCCCCGCATGGCGATGGAAAACAACGTCGCGAAGGTCACGGCAAGAATCGTGATGATCGTTCGCCGCGAATTACGCCACAGGTTTCTCCAGGCCAGCTTGATGATGAGACTCACGGTCAGTCGCCCCGTTCAAGTTCCCGAAAGGAGAATATCCGGTCCGGTATGCGGATGTTGAACTTGATATCGAGAATCTTGAAAATCGTGCGATGCCCTTTCTTCACCTTGTTGTAGATCGTCCAGATCGTGGGGAGCTTCCTCCCTCCCATCGTCTTGATACCCGAGTACACGATGTAACGAATCAGTCTGCCCTTTTCGTCGAAAAACTGGACCACGGAAAAGATGTAGTCCTTCTTACGTACCCAGCCGTAAATCTTGCCCCAAACCACTGCCGCTTCAGGTTTGGGATCCAACCGGATCTTCCAGCATGGCTCACCGTTGATTTCCTCCTCGCCGACGATGGTAGCCGTATAATCCACCTTGTAGCTCGACTCCCGAGCCAGGTCATCATTTGTGAAATCCGATCCGTTCCAGGACTGGAGCATCATGGAGGGCGGTATTTTGATCGTGGTTTCCGTGGCCTTGAGATAATTCCACATTTCGTTACCGATCTTCAGCCACTTGTTTCCCGCCTCCTTTTTCGGTGACTTGATGACGATCAACGATTTTTCCGTCCCCACCCACCACGAATCCATAACCATGGTGCGCGTGAACTCCGGCGTCACTACCGTCATCTCGAATGTCCCCTGGCTGGTTTTACCACGAATGATGTCCTCCGCCCGTGCGATGATTTCTTCAGCGGTCTGGGCGTACAACGACGTCGCCAGCAAACAGGACAAGAGTAATACCCGGTATGTCATGCTTCTTTTTTTCATTGGGTCAAACGCTTTCGTCATTACGGAACTCTCCGTATATTGTTTCATTGACCAGACGGTCAGTCAAAAGTAATCAATTTTCCGGAACGACCAAACCGGCGAAGAATATTTTATGGTACACGATACTGCGAAATCATGACACCCCGTACCCGAGAACAATTCCAGGCAATGCGCGTCCGGACCCGGGAGAAAATCCTCGACCGGTCCCTGGTACTCTTTGCCAACAAGGGATTTCACGGCACTTCCATCCAAATGATCGCCGAAGCAGCCGGCATCTCCAAGGGGCTCATCTACTCGCATTTCAAGAGCAAGGACGACCTGCTGGAAGCAATCATCCGGCAGGGTTTCGAAATCATGGAGCGGGAAACCGCGGGCTCCGCGGACCCCGATCCCGCCGCCTATCTCGCCAATCTCATCGAAGACTACTACCGGATGCTCCTCAAACATGAAACGTTCTGGCAACTGTACATGGGACTCATGTTCCAGCCGGGCATCGTCCTCCGGTACAAGGAGGTCATGATGGAATACTACGAGCGCATGGTGAGCGAGTACGCCCGCATATTCCGTGCGCTGGGAGTAAAGAACGCCAACCTGGAAGCGCGTCTTCTGGGAGCGATATTCGACGGCATCGCCATCAACTATTTCTTCGACCGGGAGCGCTTCCCATTGAAACGCATGAAGAAAATCCTGCTGCGACGCTACCTTCCCGATCGATAGCACCTGCGTCCGGCGGCGCCGTTCACTCTTTTCTCCCGGTTTCATCCAATATCCAGTCGGCGATATAACGCATCGCTTCTTCCGAAAACGTTTCCTCTATTTTCATGTATTCACCCGGCAACCCCGTCTCCGCCTTCTGGAACAGGTGGTTCAAACCCGGGAACCTCTTGATCCGAAAACGCGTGTTGCCCCCTTCACGGAGAGCTTTCTCGATAGCGGGAAGGTTCAAATCCGGCGGCACCTGTAAATCCTTGTCGCCATTGATGACCAGTACCGGACAATGAACCCGCTTCAACGCATCCGCGGGATCGTAGAACAGGAAGAACCGCATCCAGGGC
>JAADGX010000158.1 GCA_013152135.1 Chlorobiota bacterium | reverse complement strand
ACCGAGTACGAGGCCGCCATGATCAAGGCCAACCTGGAAGGAGCCGGCATCCCGGTCAGCGTCTTCTCGCAAAGCGACCACGTGTACTTCGTAACGATGGGGGGGGATCTGGCGGTGGTGAACATCATGGTGCCGAAAACCCGTATTCACGAGGCCGAAGAACTCTTGAAGAACCTGTTGTCGTCGCAGGAGTCACACGAGGATGAGCACACGGAATCCGGGGATAACGAGACGGGGGAAGACCAGGAGTGAGCAACACGACAACCAGGGTTCTCGTCGCGTTCATCGCCATTCCCGGCATCTTGATCCTTGCCGTGCTTGGCGGGTATTACTGGTACGCGTTGGTTCTCGTGTTGGGTCTTATCGGAAGTCATGAGTTCATCGCGCTTGCTCGCCGGAAAGGCGCGTATCCGCAAGCGTGGATTCTCTACCCTGGTATCGTGCTGTTTATCACTGTTTTCATTTTTCCCCGGTTGTACCAGGACCTACTACCGGTTATCGGAAAAGCGGGCATCCCCCTCCCTTCCCAGTTCCAACTTTTCACAGTGCTCAGTATTGTGTTCATGGTCGCGATTTTCAGCGGCGAACTTTTTCGCAAAGGAGGCTCGATTCTGGCTAACACGGGCGCCACCATGACCGGCCTGTGGTACATCGGCCTGTTCCTGGGCACGTGTGTCGGCATTCGCGAATTGTACGCCGTACCGGATTTCCCGGTTGGACAGCATTTTTCAACCATGGATCTGAATCCGGAGCAGATGTCCAGATTATGGCTTTGGGGAGGATACACGCTTTCCGCCGTCCTCGCGACGATCTGGATTTGTGATACCGCCGCTTTTTTTGGTGGAAAAGCCATGGGCAAACGGAAACTCTACCCTTCCGTCAGTCCGAAGAAAACCTGGGCGGGGGCGGTATGGGGATTTGCTTCGGCGGTGGCGGCCATGATCCTGTTCAAATACGCTGCGCTCGATTACCTGGACGTCGTTCACGCCGGGGTGATCGGTTTGGTCATCGGAACCGTGGGACAGATCGGGGATCTCGTCGAATCGAAGTTCAAGCGCGACGCGGATATAAAGGATTCATCCAGCCTCATACCGGGTCACGGGGGAATCCTCGATCGATTCGACAGCCTGCTGTTTATTTCACCGGTTGTGTATCTTTACCTTGATTACGTGGTTTTCGCCAGATGATCCACTCGCGCGACCCACATGGTTCGTTTTCCATCACGTCAATAGTCTGTTAAGACAATGCCCAAGACAAGAACACCCAAGTTTATTTTCATCACCGGCGGCGTGGTTTCCTCCCTGGGAAAGGGAATCGCTTCGGCTTCACTCGGCCTTTTGTTGCAATCGCGGGGACTGCGGGTGACGATCCAGAAATTCGATCCGTACATCAACGTCGATCCCGGCACGATGAGCCCCTACCAGCATGGCGAAGTGTACGTTACCGACGACGGAGCGGAAACGGACCTCGACCTGGGACACTACGAACGATTCCTCGATAAAAACATGGGCCGTTTGAACAACACGACGACCGGCCAGGTGTACGAGCGCGTCATTTCCAAGGAGCGACGTGGCGATTATCTGGGCGCCACCGTTCAGGTGATTCCTCACATCACGGATGAAATAAAGCGACGGTTCATTCAGCTCGCCAACACCGGCGAATACGACGTCGTGATAACGGAAATCGGAGGAACGGTTGGCGACATCGAAAGCCTGCCCTTCCTGGAAGCAATGCGCCAGTTGATGCAATCCCGGGGAAAGCGCAATGTGATCAACATCCACCTCACCCTCGTGCCGTACATCAATTCCGCCAGCGAGCTTAAAACCAAACCGACCCAGCATTCAGTCAAGATGTTGCTCGAGCTGGGAATTCAGCCCGACATGCTGTTGTGCCGCACCGACCGGCACCTTGACGAACAGGTCCGGAACAAGATCGCCCTCTTCTGCAACCTCAAGTCGGAGATGGTTATCGAGGCGCTCGACGTGGAGTCGATCTACGAGGTGCCCGTCGTCTTTTCCCAGGAAAAACTGGACGAGAAAGTTATCCGCCTCCTTCACATGCGCACGCAATCGCCGAAACTGGAATCCTGGCTGAAGTTTCTAAAGCGTGTAAAAGAGCCAAAGCATGAGGTGACTATCGGGCTGTGCGGGAAATACGCGGAACACCACGATGCCTACAAGAGCATTATCGAAGCGTTCGTGCACGCGGGCGCACTCAACAACACGCGCGTGAACATCGTCTGGGTGCACTCGGAAGCCATCGAGAAACAGGGAGCGCGCAAGTTCCTCGGGGATCTCGACGGCTTGCTGGTTGCCCCGGGGTTCGGGGAACGGGGCGTCGAGGGAAAAATCGCCGCCATCCAATACGTCCGGGAGCACGGGATACCCTTTTTCGGCATTTGCCTGGGCTTGCAATGCGCCGTTATCGAATTCGCCCGAAACGTATGCGGTTTGAAAGAGGCCAACAGCTCGGAGTTCGCGGAAACGGAAGAGAACGTCATCGATCTCATGCTTGAACAGAAATCCATTCAGACCAAGGGAGGCACCATGCGGCTCGGAGCCTACCCCTGCGTCCTGAGAAAAAATACCAAGGCGTATGAAGCCTACGGCCGGAAAGAAATTTCCGAACGGCACCGCCATCGGTATGAAGTGAATAACAAGTTCACCGAGCGCCTGGAAAACGCGGGAATGATTTTCAGCGGCGTGTCGCCCGACAGTCAACTGGTCGAAATCATCGAGCTGCCCGATCACCCCTGGTTCGTCGGTGTGCAGTTTCACCCCGAGCTGAAATCACGCGCCATAAAGGGACACCCGCTGTTCACGAAATTCGTTGCCGCCGCTCTCGATTACAAACTGAAGCATAACAACCTTTCCGCCCCTTCATGATTTGACGTCCGCGGATCGGGTTGGAATTATTCTATTGTGTACATTACGAATGTCATAAACCGGAGATTTACCATGCGAGATATTATCGTGCTTTTACTATTGAGTTTTGCCATGACCGCGCAGGCCCAGGTGGTGGATACGTTGGCGTACGATGAGATGCAGAACGTGTACGATGGCATGACCCTGGCGGTCATTACGAACTTCCCCGGTGAATCCGACGCCGTGTACAACGCGAGGTTTTCTCCCGCGGAGAAATGCTGGATCAAGGCTGTCCAGGTTGGATTCGGCCAGGTCAAGTTCCAGCCGTTGAGCGGACCGGACACGCTGGAAATCCTCGTCTATGATGCTGATGAAAACACCAAGCCATGGTTCAAAAACGTGGTGAAAACCTACCGGGCAATCCTGGGCGATCAGGGATTTCCGGCACCGAATATGAATTCCGGCGATCCCCTCACCCAGGCAAAGCGGGGTGTACTGACCAAAACGTTGAACCCGCCCATTCCGATTGCTCCAAAAAGGGATTTCCTGATCGGGGTGAAGATGCGGTCCCGACAACGCATGATCATCAACGAGGGCGTCTGGCGCGGCTTCCACCTGGCGATCAAACCGAACGTGGCTGAATTCAACCGCTACCGCCGCTACCAGATCACGCTCGATCTGGCCGGGACGAAGAATACCCTTGCCACCGAAAAATTGTACGTGAGCCTGTATATCCGCGCAATCGTCGAGTATGCACCCGACTTGCAGGACACAATTCTTGTCAGCGTCGAGGATCAGGCGCAACCTCGCTCGATCGCTCTCTCCCCGCTCTTCCCCAACCCCGTCGATAGATCACGTTCTGTTTCCGGCCCGGGGGTGAGCATCGTCTATTCGCTTACGAACGATACGCGGGTTCGCCTGACGCTCTATGACATGTTGGGGCGTAAAGTAGCGACGCTCCGCGAGGGCGCGATGGAACAGGGTCAACACGTGGTGACGGTGAACACTACCGATCTTGCCCCGGGGCAATACATGGTCGTCTTGTCCACGCCGGAAAAATCACTCACCAGGAAACTCGTCGTGACGCGATGAACTTTTCGGACAGGGTTGAAGAAGTTCGCAACGCCGCCGACATCGTCGATGTGATCGGCGATTACCTTCGATTGCAGAAGCGTGGCAAGAATTACATCGCCCTCTGTCCGTTTCACAATGAGAAAACGCCCTCCTTCAACGTCAGTCCGGAGCGACGGATATTCAAATGTTTCGGATGCGGCAAGGGCGGCAACGTCTTCACGTTCCTGATGGAGATGGAAAAGATCTCCTACAAGGAAGCCGTCCGCACGCTTGCGGAGCGATACGGCATCCGGTGGGAGGATCATCCCCGCTCGCCCGAGCAGGAGCAGGCGAAAGACGCGTTATACGCCGCCATGACTTTTGCCGTGCGGTTCTACCGGCAAGTCCTCGCCGGGGAGAAAGGCGCATCCGCCAGAAAATACCTTCGCCGCCGCGGGTGGAATGATGAAACCACCGAACGGTTCCAGATCGGCGTCGCGCCGGATGCCTGGGACGCCTTGCTTACCGGTGTTCGAAAAAACGGGCTCGACGAATCGCCCTTCGTTGCGGCCGGTCTCCTGACGGAAAAAGACGACGGGCACAAGTACGACTATTTCCGCAACCGGCTGTTGTTCCCGATTTTTTCCCCGTCGGGAAGACCGGTGGGCTTTGGCGGACGTGTCCTCGGTGACGACAAGGAGCGGAAGTACATCAACACGCGCGACACCGGCATCTATTCCAAGAGCAACGTCGTGTACGGTCTCTACCAGGCGAAAGACGCCATCCGGAAAGAGAACCAGGTTGTCCTGGTGGAAGGCTACGCCGACGTCCTTTCGCTCCACCAGGCAGGTATCCGCAACGTGGTGGCTGCCAGCGGCACGGCACTGACGACCGCCCAGGTCAAACTCCTGGGCCGTTATACCAGCCAGTTCCTGTTTGTCTTCGACGCGGACTCTGCGGGCGCCAGCGCCATGCTTCGGGGAATCGAACTGATCATGGAAGCCGGGTACGAAGTCGCCATCGTAGCACTTCCGCAGGGTGAAGACCCCGACAGCGTGGTGCAAAAGCTCGGCGCGGATGAAATGCTCCGATTGCTTCGACAAAGCGTCCATTTCGTGGACTTTGTCGCAGGCAAGTACCAGCGGGAAGGAATGCTGGAGACGCCCGACGGAAAAGCAAAAGCCGTGCACCACACCATCGAGCTCATCGCGCGCATCCCGGATCCCATACGCCGGGACTTTTACATCAAATCACTTGCTGAGAAATTCTCCATCTACGAGTCCCGTTTGTGGGACGCTCTCAACGCCCGGCTTTCAAAAAAGACCTCTCGTCGTACTCCGGCGCCGGTTGCGCGTGGAAGCGACCCCGGTGCCGAGCAATCCCTGGAGAGCCTCCTGGCCGATCTTCCCGCCCGTGAAAAAACGTTCCTCCAGGACGTTCTGTCCGTAAAAACGGACGTTGCCTCCGTCATCCTGCGCCACGTTCGTATCGACGATCTTCAGCATCCCCTGTGCCGGAAAATCCTCAGGCACTTGATCGAGCAGGAAGAAATGACGGGTGCCGTCGATGTCGAGGCATTGATGTCGATGGTTCCGGATACCGACGCCCAGGCGCTTCTGACGGAATTGTTGATGCCCCGGCATGCGTCCAGCGAACGCTGGAACGACTTCCGCTACGTAAACGTCGACGACGCGGAGCGGGCCGCGTTCGAATCCCTTAAGACCATTCTGACGGATTCGATCGACCGGAGGCTTCGGCGCCTCCAGGCGAAGCAACGCGAAATCAGCGGCGAGTCGGAAGACTTCCACAAAACATTGCGCCTGTTCCAGGAACTCATAACGCTGAAACAACGGATTCAAAAAGCCACGACGCTCGATCAACTGCCACACGTGGTAAACATCTCTCCCGAAGGTATCCCTGAAAGCATCCGGAACGACGCGGCGGAGTTGAGTGACGATATTCAAGCGACGTCCGGTTGAACGCCTCCGCCCGTTGACGCGCCGTGCTTCCGGATTCTCCCGGGCGCTTATGAAATACTCCGAACCCTCTTCTGATGAAACACTTGGAGCAAACATCGATGCAACAAAACATTGTTCTTGATTTATTCCGGGATGCGGGAGCATTCCTGGAAGGTCACTTTCTCCTGACCTCGGGCTTGCACAGCCCCCACTACATTGAAAAATTCCGCGTACTGGAACGCCCTGAAATCACGGCACGGCTATGCAAGGCGTTTGCGGACCATTTCGCTCCTCAAGAACCGACGGTCGTGATCGGCCCCATGACCGGCGGGATCATTCTTGCTTTCGAGACTGCCCGCAACCTGGGGACAAAATCAATTTTCACTGAACGCGTGGATGGCAAGATGATGCTTCGCCGCGGTTTTGAAATCAAGCCGGACGACCGCGTATTAATTCTCGAAGACGTCGTCACGACCGGGGGAAGCCTTATGGAAGTGATCGAGGTCGTGAAGGACACGGGCGCAACCATCGTCGGTATCGGATTGCTGGTTGACCGCTCCGGCGGCAAGGCGCAATTCGGTTTTCCCGTTTACGCGCTCATGACACTGGACGTCCAGACATTCGAACCGGACTCCTGCCCGCTGTGCAGGCAAGGAATTCCTCTCATTAAACCCGGACGCACGGGGAAAACCTGATCGCAACACGTTCTGCTTTTCGGGCGCCGTAGCCAGAGAAGCCGGCCGGTTGCGTCGCGAAGAGAATCTCCTGGAGATGAGTCGGCGCGCGGACCGGTGCGCGNNGTTTCCTGGAAATCAAAACAAACGATCGAGTGACGGGTTAATATGACGCCAGGTGGGATGGATCGAAACCATCTATTTGGAAAATATCGTCCATGACGGCCGCCAGGCTTTGATGCAAAGCGCTTTCCAACGGCTCTTTCGTGACGAGGACGGCCGGAATATCGGAAACGTGGGGAACAAGCCTGAGCCGGTAGAGAAGATACTTCATGGATGATTCAAGCTCCGAGAAAGCAAAACACACCAACTGCGGTTTGAAGTCGCCGATTTCCTCGTACAGGGTTTGAACATCCGGAGCGAGAACCTTGAGCGTGGCGTCGGCCAGCTTCGTTTGAAGCGTATCCAACAGTTCGTTTTGTTCGCCTACTACGAGAATACGCTCCAGCGGTTCACGCGATTCCGGAGAGGACAGGACGGGCGCGAGGCGGAGGGCGCTGTGGATGAGGTTGTCTTTCTCCACCGGCTTCGTCAGGTAGTCGGAAGCGCCGAGTTCGTACCCGATTTGCGCGTCTTTCATGACGGTGATGACGATAACGGGGATCTTGACCGTCTCTTCGTTCTTCCGGAACGCGCTGAGGATTTGCCACCCATCCTTGTTGGGCATGTACACGTCGAGCGTGATGAGGTCGGGCTTGATTTCCAGCGCGATGTCCATGGCTTTGGAACTGTCGGGTGCGTAGCGTGTCTGGTACCCCGCCCGAGACAAGTACAACTCCAGGAGTTTCCCGATATGGGGATTGTCCTCGATGACCAGCACCAGCGGCTTTGCACGCGACGGCACGGTGTTCAGGTACGCAGGCAGGAAATAGCAATGAATCGATCCCGTCGAGCTCTTTTCGATCTCCATCCAT
>JAADGX010000025.1 GCA_013152135.1 Chlorobiota bacterium | reverse complement strand
GGCGTCGGTAAAACCGAGCTTGGCAAAGCCCTTGCCCGCTTCCTCTTTGACACCGAGGACGCGCTCGTCCGTATCGACATGAGCGAATACATGGAGAAATTCTCGGTCTCCAGGCTGGTGGGCGCTCCCCCCGGCTACGTCGGATACGAAGAAGGCGGCCAGTTGACGGAGAAGGTTCGCCGCAAGCCGTATTCCGTCGTGTTGCTCGACGAAATCGAAAAAGCCCATCCTGACGTCTTCAACATCCTGCTCCAGGTCCTTGACGACGGCATACTTACCGACGGCCTGGGCCGCCGCGTGGATTTCAAGAACACGATCCTGATCATGACCTCGAACATCGGTGCGCGGGAAATAAAGAAAATCGGGACCTTTGGCTTCGGTGTCCAGGAAAAGGGAGATTCCTACAAGAATATGAAGAAGACGCTCGAAGACTCCATGAAGCGCCTCTTCAATCCGGAATTCCTGAACCGGATCGACGATACCATCGTTTTCCATCCCCTGGAAAGAGAGCACATTCTTGAGATTATCGACATCTCGTTGAACAAGCTCCTGGAGCGCATAGCCAATCTCAATCTCTCGCTGGAACTGACGCCCGAAGCGAGAGAATTCCTGGCGGACCAGGGGTACGATCCGGATTTCGGAGCCCGTCCCCTTCGGCGCGCCGTGCAGACGTATCTCGAAGACCCGTTGGCCGAGGAAATCATCAGGGGGAAATTCCGGGAAAACAGTGTCGTTCGGGTCATCCTCAACGAAGAAAAGGATGGCTTTATTTTCGAAGCCGCCGACGGCTCGAACGGCAACGAGCAAACAAGCGCCACCAGCGATTCCCAGGAACCCCCTGCCGATGATCCGGCGCCGGAATCCGATGAGCCGATAAATACTTCGAACGAAGAACTCAAGAACTAGCGATTCCGAAACCGCGGAAGCGAGATTTCAGGATCGATGAATAAAAAAGCCCGGTCAGCGCCGGGCTTTTTTGCAACTGGCGCGTGCTCGCGCAATCAATAGCGGTCCAGCCGGAACTTCTCGCCCAGGTACAGTTTCTTCGCTTCCGGATCGCGGGCCAACGCGTCCGAGGTCCCTTCCATCAATACTTTGCCTTCGTACAGGAGATACGCCCGGTCCACGATGGACAGTGTTTCGTGCACGTTATGATCGGTGATAAGGACACCGATATTCCGGGCTCTCAGTTCCTTGACGATATTCATGATATCTTCAACCGCGATGGGGTCCACACCGGCGAAGGGCTCGTCCAGGAGGATGAACTTGGGATTGGTGGCCAGCGCCCTGGCGATTTCCGTCCGTCGTCTCTCACCTCCGGACAACATGTATCCCTTGCGACGCCGCAAGCTCTCGATATTGAACTCCGACAAGAGACTCTCCAGCTTTTCCTGCCGCGCTTTCCGGGTAAGTTTCATCAACTGGAGAATCGCTCGAATGTTGTCTTCCACCGAAAGTTTCCGGAATATCGAAGCCTCCTGCGGAAGGTATCCGATGCCCAATCGCGCCCTCTGGTACATGGGCATCCGGGTGACGTCACGGTCGTCCATGAGGACCCTTCCCGAGTACGGCTTGATCATGCCTGTCACCATGTAAAACGTCGTGGTTTTCCCGGCGCCGTTGGGTCCCAGCAGACCGACGATTTCCCCCTGTTCCACGGAGACGCTTACACGGTCCACCACGAATCTTCCCTTGTAGCTTTTTCGCAGGTCAATGGATCGCAGTACCGATTTCTGTTGTTCAGCCATTAGCCGCTCACCGAAATGTGAAAGAGGGTTTCCGCGTTTCGTGTCGTGACGGCGGCTATGTGCTCCGTGTCCACGCCGCGGATCTCCGCAAGCTTCGCTGTAATAAAGCGCAAATACGACGGCTCGTTTCGCTTTCCCCTGAACGGCACTGGCGTCAAAAACGGACTGTCCGTTTCCACGAGCAAGCGGTCATCAGGAACGGCGCGAACCGTATCATCGAGCCGCGATTTCTTGAATGTAACATTTCCCGTGAAAGAAATATAGAAGCCAAGAGCGAGAACCTCCTCCGCCACGTCCGGGGGGCGGTCGAAGCAATGAAACTGGCCATGCAACTTACCGTCCTGGTGTTCTCGCAGAATCGCCAGGAGATCCGCGGTTGATTCGCGGTTGTGTATGATGACCGGCAACCCTGTCGCTTTCGCGATCTCGAGCTGCCTGGCGAATATCTCCCGCTGTTTTTCCGGGGGACAGAAATCGTAATGGTAATCGAGACCGATCTCACCGACGGCACACGCTTCGTCACTCTCAGCCGCGCGGGCAACCTCCTCCATTCCCTCGTCTCCAACGCCCGCCGCATCGTGCGGATGGATTCCTATCGCCGTGAACACGCCGGGAAAGTCGCTCGCAATCCGCCGCGCCCGGTGAAATGTCTCGATGTTCGTGGAGGGAATGATCATTCCTCCAACACGTTCCTCTTTCGCTCTCGCGATCACTTCCGGAAGGTCATCTGAAAACGACTCCCAGAAAAGATGGCAATGTGTGTCAACAAGTTTCATTTTCCCGTTTTCAAATAGCGCCTCACCTGAATGCCAGGCTGGCAAACGTTACCGCCGATTCGCGCTCGATTTCATGCCACTGCTCGTATTGGAGTATCTCGCCCCGCCGGGGATGCGCGATCTCAAAATACGCCTGCAAGCAGGAATACCCGTCGATCCGTGTCCGGTTCCTGTTTTTTACAACAAGCGCATGAAACGCTTCGGCGTCGCAGCGGGCAACCGCCTCGAGTTGATTCAAATCACTTTTCCGGACGCGATCCAGCATATCGGCAGCAGGCGTCATGTCGCCGAATTTCTTGCCGATATGCGACCAATCCACACTGATGATAAACACCGGCTTCCGTCCGAGTTCGTCCAACGATTCCCTGACCGCCCGCGTAAAGGACTGGAATTCCGGAAACTCGCCTGGCGATCGTTCTTCATCAATTGCGTCCTGGAGCGAGGTGCAAAGAACCGGGACGATGGGAGGAGATTCCAAACCAAACAAGTATTTCAAAAAGAGAACCGGAAACTCTATCGAGTGCTCGTTGCGATGGGCGAATTCACTGCGCGTGAGATCCGGGTACGCTTTTTCCCGAATGCGCTGAATAAGACGGCGGTCGGCCTGGACAGTACCCAGTGGTGTCTCGAAATCCTTCTCGCACAGGATGAAAAAATCCTCGTCACTGTAATGGCTGGTTCCCAGGACGATCACGGTATCAAATTCCCCGTGCTTGATGGAATTGAACGCCGGGACGTACACCTTGCCTCCGACCCGAAGATCGATGTGCGGCGCGACGATGCCCGTCGCCGCGAATGAAGCCCGCGTCTCGCCAGCTCCGGCAAAGAATTCCGCAATGAACTTTCTGCACTCTTCCATTTGTTCCGGGTACGCGTCGCCGGCCAGGAACGCTGTCCGCACCCGCTGGTTTTGAAAGCGCTCCACTTCCTCGCGAAAGGCCTGGATGAATCCCGGGCTGAGAAGAAATTTGTGGGCATCCAGTTCCCGGATCATCTTCAGCAAATGTTCCGGCTGGATGTGGTCGCCCGTCGACTCGGCAATAAGCTTCAAAACGTCCTGCACGGTAACGTCGCCATTGAAGAGACGCATGATTTCATACGCTGACGGATGAAAGACAAGCATATCACGGGCAATTCCCAACGGATCCCGCAACGCCACCATTTCCTCCTGTTCCACCTCGATGACAAACGCTTCGATGTCCTGGCGGAGGGGCGGAACCGGTTCGGTGATGGAATTAATCATCGGCAAGCGCTCCACCTTGTGTTGGGGAAGCGGTGATTGTTTCCGCGGGAACAACGGTCGACACCCCGCTTTGCTCCGGCCACGAGGTGGAATATTTCAAGCAGGAGACCTTGTGTCCGTCGTCGTGCTCCCGGAGAACAGGCGACACGGATGAACACTCCGGCATTGCCTCGGGGCAGCGAGGATGGAACGCGCATCCGGACGGCGCCCGGGTTGGATCCGGAACCTCACCCGGCAGGACGATGCGGTCGCGTTTCGCCTTGGGATCCGGGATAGGCACCGCCGACATCAACGCAAGTGTATACGGATGCAGCGGGTTCTCGTAAATCTGGCGGTAGTCTGCGATTTCAACGATCCTGCCGAGATACATCACCGCCACCCGGTTCGATATATGCTCGACGACCGCCAGGTCATGGGCAATAAACAAGTACGTGAGCTGGTACTGTTCCTGGAGCTGTTGGAGGAGGTTCAGTATCTGGGACTGGATCGAAACATCGAGCGCGGATATCGGTTCGTCGCAGACGATGAATTTCGGTTCGAGGGCCAGGGCCCGGGCGATACCGATTCGCTGGCGCTGCCCGCCGCTGAACTCGTGCGGGTACCGATAGGCATGTGACGGCGAAAGTCCGACCGTCTTCAGCAACTCGTCCACTTTGTCCTTCATGCGGCTGCGATCCACGATGTTGTGGAAGTGCAATACTTCGCGTAACATCCCGCCCACCGTCATGCGGGGGTTGAGAGAAGAATACGGATCCTGAAAAATGATCTGCATATCCTTCCTCATACGTCGCAATTCCGTTTTATCGAGGGCCGTGATGTCCACGCCCTCAAAAAACACCTTGCCGGAAGTGGCAGGAATGAGCTGAAGAATACAATGGCCCAGCGTGGTTTTGCCGCACCCGGACTCGCCCACCAGGCCCAGTGTTTCTCCGCGACGGATAGTCAATGAAACGTTATCAACCGCTTTGACCCAGCCGACAACACGTGTAAGAAACCGCGATCTCATCGGATATGATTTGCAGAGATTCCAGGTCTCCACCAGGACTTGGTTTGCCTTTGTCCTCACCGATTCTTCCCGGTTAGTCATAACATCGTTGGATAGTCACTAAAGAGGTAGTAAAAGAAGCATTCTCAGGCGGCCGGAAGCGATGTGTTACGGTTCATGCTGTAAAGTACGGAGCGAAGGCTCCAAACACAATATTTCAGGTGAGGGGTGCGAGGTCAGAGGCAATAGAATCTGGAATGTAGCGCATCTTGATAGCAAGTGATTTTTCTTACAAGGAGAAGGTAGAATTTTCGATTCTTGATTTTCGATTTTCGATTGTTCTTCTGGAGGGGGGCGATTTATGACAAGGGGACAAGGAGAGGGGGAGACAAGGAGAAGAGCTCGTGATACATGGCATTACGACGTCAACGCTTAACGTCATTCCCGCCCCATAAGAGGCCACTACGTGGCGTAAGCGGGAATCCATGACCTTGTCATCTGGATTCCGGATCAAGTCCGGAATGACTAATCACTAATTCGGGAACAGGCCCAAAGAGCGGGGCAAGCCCATAGAGCGGGGCAGGAAGTTCCCTCCTACAAGTTCTAACAGACCGCGTGCAATTCGTTAATTCGCAAATCCGCTAATTCGACAATCCGTCAATCCACCAATTCATTAAGCATTGCTCTTCCGTGGTTTGTCATCTCTGCGTAATTCAGTACTTTTTTCAAGGTGGATTCGTCGGGAGCGTTCCGTTCCGCGTGATCCGCCCGCTCAAGCCGCGTCCCTCGAACCATTTCCGGAGAAAGATGCCACTCCTCTATACGAATATTCGGTACACCTGTATCATCCACCTCCGCATCCCCGTTCACTGTAATTGATGAAGCTCGTTCCGGACCCAGGCACCTCGCGGGAAATTCTCAAGCTTGCTTCCCCGGCCGTCGCGGGATTGTCGGCGCAGATGATCCTGACCGTCGTCGATGCCGCAATGGTAGGCCGCCTCGACGAGGTCGCCCTCGCCGCCATGGGTGTCGGGTTTCTTGCCGTCTGGGTGATAACCAGCTTTTTCTCGAATCTCGGCGTCGGGACACAGACGCTCGTCTCGCGCAGGCAGGGCGAGGGCAACCACGTTGAGGCGGGTGCCACCCTCAACAACTCGCTGATCATGTCCCTGCTGATCGGAACCGTGCTCGGTTTCCTGGGATGGCACTTCAGCTACGAAATCGCGTACCCCTTCGCTTCCAACACGCAGGTGGCGAACGAAGCGGCGGATTACCTGAAATGGCGTTTCATCGGCCTGCCGTTCTTCCTGGTCATGGTGTCGTACAGGGGGTTCTTCTTCGGCGTCGGCAACACCCGGATTTTCATGTACTCCGCCCTCATCATCAACGTTTTGAACATCATCCTCAACTATCTTCTCATTTTTGGCCATTGGGGATTCCCCAGGCTGGAGCTCACCGGTTCCGCCGTTGCCACCACCATCGCGACGTTTGTCGGGACCGCGATATTTTTTCTTACCAGTTTCAACCGTGCCTTCAGGATCGGCTATCGGCTGTTCCATCGAGTAAAGATCAATCCCGCAATCATTCGCAACATTTTCCGCATTTCTCTGCCGGTATCGTTTCAATACTTGTTCACTCTCCTCGGCTTCCTGTTTTTCCTGGCCATCATCGGCCGGTTCGGCACAACGGAGCAGGCGGCAACCCAGGTCGTCATCACGGCGATTCTCATCGGATTCCTCCCGTCGCAGGGTTTCGGGATCGCCGCCGCCACGCTGGTAGGTCAGAACCTCGGAAACGGGAACACGCACAATGCCGAGCGTTACGGCATCGAAAGCGCGCGACTGGGGTTCTACTTCATGTTCGTCGTCGGCATTATTTTCCTCGTCTTCCCGGATGCGGTTTTGTACATTATAACAAATAACAAACCCGTCATTGAAACAGCGCGCGCGCCGTTACGTATCGTGGGAGCAGTGCA
>JAADGX010000110.1 GCA_013152135.1 Chlorobiota bacterium | reverse complement strand
TCGAGCCGCGCCTTGATGTATTCCCGCAGCGGCGAGATTTCCACGGGTTTCGTCACGCCGGTCCACCGGGGGAAGTCGTCGAGAATGACGACGCCTTTCGGATCGCCGATTTTTCTCCTCACAGTGCCGTGCGTCACCCCGAACACAACGACTTCCTTTGCCCGCAGCTTCCGGTAGAGGGGATAGTACACGCGGGCCGCGTACAGGTAGTCATCGTGGGGGGAAATGCCGGCCACGAGTCTTCCCTCCGGCGCCGTTGTTTTTTCGTGTTTTTCCAGGTAGGAAACGAGGCGCTCCATCTGGCGTGCATCCCAGCAGAAGCCCACGTCGTCGCGTACGGGACGGATTGGTTGGTCACGCGTATGTGTCAAAGCATATTTATTCCTGTCCCGTAAACCCTCCACATGGTTTGCAGGTGCGTTTGATTGCTTATGCGCCGGATACTTGGGTTCATATAATCGAGCAATTCCATTGGACCTCCATGCTGGCAAACAGTGATGAGAAATGCCAGATCCTGCATGCTGGATACTGAATTGGACAACCAGTGTAATAAGAACAACGACAGGTGATATCATAACATTCGTAGCCTTTCTTTTCATATCCCAACATGAATTGGTCATAGGCAGTGTACTTGAATTTCAAATGAAAAAAAATATTGACTCTCGTTAATATATTTCTTATCCTAAACAATCAGTAGAAGGTTGATGTTGCAAATCAACAGAAAACGAGATGCATATTCCCTTTATGCTATTTACCAATTATTCTCCTTCTTTTCCCTATACACATACCAACTATCTTAACAAAAACCCGGGATTATCGCCACAATATCCAAAATCAGCCAATCGCACGTTTTACATTAACAACATTGTAAAACACACGCGACAGTTGTTTCCGATCCCGGGTTCCTTCATAGGAGGATCTTCGCATGTTCCGTTTGTTGCCATTGTTGATTACTCTCTGTTTTCCTCAATTTGCTCAAGCGCGGGAAATTGAACAAGAAGGTATCGGGAAGAGAAATAACGCGAACCAATACGAGCAACCGAATATCATCTCTCATGTTCTTACACAGCTTGAGAACGGTCTCCAGATAAATATACGAAAAGCAATTACCGGCCGGTACGACGCAACAACCGGCGGATCGACCGAATGGATTGGGACAGCCGATACATCCATCCGGAAGACTTCCCCTTCAACATACTCGGCTTCGGGAAATGGCTCCGACGAATCCGCTTCTTCCTTATACGGTATTCAAATAACCACTGAGGACTCATCCTGGGTGAAATTACAGTTTTTGCAGGTTAGAATTGTAGCAGACGCAGTATTGTTTGAATATCCCTCGACGAAATCGGATACACTCGCCCTGCTTCCCACAGGCACAAAAGCAATTCTGGTGGGAAAGGAAAATGGTTGGTTCAAATGTAATACCGCAGGACTTGTCGGATGGGTAAAGAATCAGAACGTCGTTCTTGAAGGACCGCGTCCCGTTCCAGTGAATAAACAACACGAACGGCAATTAGATTACGTAATGAAGGATCTCATCGCACGAACGCGGGACATCGCGTTAAAGGAACTCATCAACAGCGCAGTAGAAAACGAACTTCGCGTGCGAGCGAATATATCCACTATCGAATCAAGAACAACTGTTCAAAACGAAGAACAGAAGCCCATCCGCAATGCGGGACCGTCATATCTTTTGGATTACATGCGTAAAGACGTTCAAACCTTACGGGCTTATTGCAGCGCCCTAAGAAACGAGCTTCAAACAATTAACAACACCAAGGACAAAAAAGATTTACAATCCTTCCTTTTGTCTGCTCAATCCACAATTGAACGGTTCGAAACGACCAGAAACAGTTTTCAACGAGAGCCATTACAACAATTCCTTGATTATGGAGGATTTGCAAGTTTAACGATGGGGAGCCATACCCATGAAACGATATACGAATATCAATCAACCGCACCTTCGTTTGCAGCAAACGCCTGGGTTAAAGTACCGCGGGCGGGAACGTTTCGAGTAAAATTCGATCGCTCCGAGGACATTACAACAACCAAATTCTCGCGGTTGAATACAGGCGTGGACTGGCGATACCCGTTGCATTCACAGATGGTGACGGCGCGACTGAATTACTTCAGCTATGAAGACGATATCCCTGTTAATTCTTTCCATACCATTGACGCTCAGGGAGGATGGAAACAACTCGGGGCGGGAAAGCTCAATTTTCTCGTGCGGGCCATGTACCAGGGTAAATCCTATCGCGAAACAGGGCCACAGGAATATTCATCCTTCACCATTCAAGGTGGTGGAGACTATCGTAATATATCAGGGACTTCTTACGACTTTCTGCTTTCAAACAGATACCAAACCAGCGAGGACATGGGGTTGAATTTCAACGTTGCGAGCGCGAATATCAACTACTTCCCCAACGAATCTTTCTCAATTCACGCGCAATACGAAGGATACGCGACATTGGCTGACACGGGGGCTTCATTTCTGAACTACCATCGTCCGAACGTGGAACTGCGCTTTAAAAAACTCGGCGGAATTACTGATTACGGAGTTCGGGTCAATTACAGGTATCATCCGGACGCCAATACGCTGACTTATGGTCAGGTATACCTATTCATGGGACACAAGGAACCAAGCACCGAAGGAACAAACTGGAACCTTGTTGGCAGGTATCAACTTAACAACGGATTGTTCAATCCCGATTTCATCCAGACAAATTTCGATCTGTCTTCAATCACGAAAAACCTGTACGTGGGGTTCAATTCCGTCATGAGGTATGTGCTGAGCGCAAGCGACGACTCTATTTCGATGCATTTTACAGACCTTAATGTAAACCCTGGTGTAATCATTACGTTCAACCAGGTACGCATCAACATCGGTCCAACATTGGGAGCAACGATGTATCTCTACAATCAGTCGCCTTCCCTCAAAGACAACCTGAACAATTCTGCGCGCGCGGGAATTCTGATAAACGCGATGGCAAGCATCGCTTCATGGATAAATATCCGTGCGTGGAGTGAATACGAAAGGACGTTTCAATTCAACGAGGACCCGTACATCAATCGGAAACGCGAACCAACGCGCTTCCGGATTGGCGGTGAGATAAACGTACAGATTCTCCGCCAGCTCAGCCTGTTTCTGTACGCACAAACATATTCCATCAATAATGATACCGGTGTTAAGATATATTTGCCATCCGGTGAAAAGGATCGGGATATTATCAAGGACACAAACATATATTTCGGGACACGATACTCATTATGACAACTACAATTACTCGATGCCTGCCATTCGCCATGTCGGCGCTGTTCGTTTCATTTCTAATTTCGGCATGCAGTAATGACAGTTCACCAACGACACCTTCGACAACGACAAACTCGTCCGCACGTTTCATATTAAATGGTTCACCGTATGCAAATGTCAGCATTGACATCAGGGATAATGTGAACGGAGCATGGCTGGATAATTCGACGAAACGCGTCACGGGAATCCTTGATGCTCCTGCGACCTTCAGTACGGGGTCAATAAAGCGAACGGTCTTCACGCTGACACTACCGGAAGGTAAAACAGGCACATTTCAGTGGATCGATGCGAAAGGTGGCGTCTTATCGGAAAGCGGTGTCTTTATCGACATTTACGATGGAAGCACACGAACCCACACTTTACAAGCTATGAGCGGTACAACAAGGGTCACGGTGTTTGGCAGCATCGGGGATAGTATTGCCGGCACTTTCAGCGGAACGCTGCGCCTGAAAGAAACAGGGGATATTATCTCTCTTTCTTCAGGTTCGTTCACATTTACACGCCTCCCCAACAACTAACAGGAACTGTCGAGGATACCATGAAGAAGCAGCTTTTAAATATGACGTTGATCATCGGTTTTGTGTTTATTGGTTCAACTCACGCCGCACTATCACAAGACGGGCGCAAGTTCGCCGATGAGGCAAAGAAGATTGTTGAAAGCGTTGTCGAGAAGAGTGGTTATTCATTTCTCGGTCAAGGATCCTGGCTCAATCCCAAAAAGACATTCAGAAGCAGTTCGGACGTCGACCTTGAATCATTTATCCTCAGCAAGAAACCAACCAATCCATCGGAAGTCGCCCAGTGGAGAGCTCAGCTCGTCCGACAGTGGAAACAAGCACAAAAGGATGTCATCGCTGCGGTTAAAGCAAAATACCCCGACCCGAAAATGGCCGAAGAGGCGCTGGCGAAAATAAACCTCTACCCGCCGAACCAGCTCATGGATGAATTCGAGAGTGGAGAAGACGCGGTCAAGTTTTTCAAAAAGAACAATATGGTTCCAAACCTTAAAGCCGCAAACAATATTCACACAGGAAGGACAAGAAACGTTGCTGAATTAGGCAAGGATTTGGAAAAATATTCCGAGGGGCTTTATGGAAAAGATGCACGGCGATGGATCCAAAACGACAGGGCTTCACCGGGCAACGGAAGAATCTTTTACAGGGATTCAAAAACCGGAAAAGCTGTAACCGGCCGGTTTATGAATCTGGAGCATGCCATGCAGGGAGGCGGTAAATACACTGTTGAAGGCTCAATGAATATCTCCAGCCAGTTTATCGACAAGATTATGGAGGACATTGATAATAAAGACATAGCGAAAGCTTCCAAGAGTTTAAAACGTTTGAAAAAGGAATTGACGATTCTGGAGAAAAAACTGGGTAAGCGCGTTGACATTTCAAAAATCGAGAGACTTATCAAGGCGGGGAAATTTAAGGAGGCAAAATTTCTGCTGAGACAGTCAAAACTCGAGGTGGAAATGATCAAATTCGCTACCAGCCCGAAAGAACTGAGCATGATCAAAAAACTGCTGGCAAAGGGAGGAAAAGCGTCGAAAAAACTGATGGAGAAGCTATCCAAAATTCCATACGAGAAAATAGGAAATGTCGTCCAAGGTGTTCTCATCACCTTCCAAGCAATCCAATTTGGCGCTGATATAACGCAGGGAGAGTATGCAAAAGCTTTGACCGATGTCGGTCTCGCAGTATCACCGGCCGCGATCATGATCCTTGGAACGATTACACAACTCATGATGGACGCAGCCAAGGAACTGGGTATCGCTCTCGTTTCGGGACGGCAGGATTGTCTTGACATGCTTTCAGGGATATATCCCGACAATCCATCGTACGTCGTCAACAGTCGACTTCCCGATATGACATATGAAAAACTGCTTATAAAATATCCGGACTCTGAAGAGGATAAGCTTTATTCCTTGATCATCGCGCATGCACAGCGATCCTCCAACAAGGAAAAAGTCGCAAAACTCAATGAGGAAAAATGCCTCTCATCAGTAATTCGCCAGTGGAAAGAAGCACGTGAAGCTTACGGCAGGCTCTTCATGAAAATGGCCAACTTGATATCATTTTCAGTTGTTGCCCAGATCAAAAAAGACTTTGAACCGGATGATGAAATGAAGCGTCAATTCGATGGTCTCATGGCCGTTAAGGATGAATTCAACACGAGCGCGTCCAACGCGGACCGTTACGCGAACCAGGTACAGCGATACTATGAAGCAATTCAGAATGCCACAGGATCCCAGGATGCACAACCGTGCAAGAACCCGTATTTTGCATACTTGTTGCAAAATATCAGGTTGTCTTTCAAATGGTATTCAGAAGAAGTTCTTAGAATAGGAGAAAATGAATTCGTAATAACAAAGAAATTCCGTGCACTGAAGAAAAAATTAAGCATGCCGGCCAATTCATCCGATCAGACGCAAGTTGGTATGCGCACCGTCACAGCCTCGTTAAAGTTCCATGGACCATCCTTAACCGATGTGAAACAAAAACTCGATGGATATTCCAGATTCGTTTCCGCAGAAGGGGGACGAACTTTAATATTCACTAAATGGTATCTCGATGGTGAATCTTCGGCATTTGGAGAAAACGCGGAATTCACCGGTTTGGCACCCGGGCCGCATGCAATAGAGGTGCTTATGGAACTTCAGCCATACGGTCCGAAAGATAAGACCTTGAAGGGGATGGAATATAAAGTGGACCTTATAAACGGAGCGCAAATTGAAATTCCGGAGCTTGATGAAAACAGTGTTAGTAAAAAACGTGATGAGCTGATAAAAAAAATGCGCGCATTCGAGGAAACCTCTCTTCCACAGATATCGGGTATGGTCACTGGTTATCTTAACCGCACCGCCACGCTCGGTGATATGGTCATGCAATGCAACAACTTGATCGTCGAATATGGGTGCGACGAAAATGAAATGGACAACATGGCGGATGACATTGCGCGTAAAGGTTACGACCCTGATGATGTTGCGAATGCGCTTCGTGAAATTTGCGGTGATGGTGTTGATAATAATGGCAATGGCCTTATCGACGAAGATTGCCAGGGTAATGGAACGGCCATAATAACCGTTTTTGACGACGGGACAATTGCAGATGATGCATTTTCACTTTCGGTAACCGGATACGGGAATTTAGGCTCGACGCCTGCCGGAGGACAACGGGTGTATACAATCAATTTGCCCCCGGGTCATTACACGGCAACGCTTACATGTATTCTTGCACCTGATGATGCGGGAACATATTCAATAATTTTCTCCGGGAGCGCATCCGGAAACGGCGGGAGTGGTGTTTTCGGCGGAGTTGGTGAATCAGCATCATATCAGTTTGTCGTTCAATAACCAATAGATAATGCAATCTCATCGCGCCGGTCTCCGTGCATGGAAGCGGCGTGCGGTTGACACAGGGCTCCTTCCGGGAGGG
>JAADGX010000004.1 GCA_013152135.1 Chlorobiota bacterium | reverse complement strand
CGAATCCATTTGAAGACGCATCGGCTGTTCTATGGTTGGGTGATCGTTCGAGCATGAACGAGGAAGCAGCCCGCGCGTTTGTACACAAGGGCAACTATCTCTCGATTGCTTCCAGAACGCTGATGAAAGACCGGGCCGAACTTCTCAATGTGTTCCAAAGCGAGGAAGCAGCTCGAATCCAACAACTCGCTGAAGAAAAAGCTGAAGCTGCAAGGATCGCTCTTATGAAAGCGACCGAACGCAATACCAGTAAGTTCGCGAATATTGATCCCACGGATATTCCGATGCTGCAGGTTCCCGGCATGAGCGCTGATGAAGTTCGTCGTTCCATGGAAGAGTATCAACAACAGATGGTCTCCGGTACAGGCGGTAAGGTTCCTGCGAATATTCGACGTGATGTTGTCTCGCTCGAAAATACCAGCGATGTCATCATCGGTTCCGCAAAAATCGCGGACATGACGGTTACGACCATTCACTTGAACAAGGGCTACAATCCTCCGCCGGTTGTTGAAAGCAAACCTGTGCCGACGGACTTTGCTCTCGAGCAGAACTATCCGAACCCGTTCAATCCATCCACTTCGATCGGATACTTGCTGCCCGTGGAAAGCCATGTTACCATCAAGGTCTATGATCTTCTTGGCCGGGAAGTCGCGACACTGTTGAACTTGACTCAACCCAGTGGTCGTTACCTGACCGAGTGGAGTGCTATTGATGATTTCGGCAACGAAGTCTCCAGCGGTATTTATATCTATCGCATTGAGGCGCAGCCGGTCGATGGCAGCACTGCACCATTTGTTGCATCACAAAAGATGGTATTATCGCGCTGATCCATCGAGTTTCACTGATTGAAAACACCCGGTCATGTTTCATGGCCGGGTGTTTTTTGTATTTGGCCATTATTCATGGACCTGTGGCTATCGTTCCAGGCGGGAAGAAGCACCGTGGCTTCGTGTGCATCTCATTGAAGCGAGAAAGCGGTCCACCTTGAATCTGCCTTGAAAGATCCAGCGGTTGTTGCCGTGGTTCGAGGCGAGGAACCCCTCATGTAATCTGAAACACCTCTTGGTGGCAGTAGAGCATGTTTATCCATGGGACGTGGCTCCGGATATTGTAAGCGGGGAAGCGTCTTCCAGTAGTTTCTTGAGGAGAAGAAAAAGTATGCAGATAATTGAGTTCGCCGTGGTATTTTAATCTTGAACAGCGCGATTGCGTTAAACAGGAATTGGATTGAACGTGAGGTGATAATTACATGCTGGCATTGGTAACAGGCGGAGCGGGATTTATCGGTTCTCATACCGTCGATGCTCTTCTGCAACGTGGATACGATGTGCGGATCCTGGATAATTTGCAAAAGCCGGTTCATTTGAAAGGCAAACCCCCATACCTTTCGGATAACGCCGAATTTATACTCGGCGACGTTCGCAGTAAGGAGGACGTGAGAAAAGCATTACGTGGTGTGGATGTCGTTTTTCATTTCGCTGCCTACCAGGATTACCTTCCCGATTTTTCCACCTTTTTTCATGTCAATGCGGTGGGTACAGCCCTGCTTTACGAGATCATTGTTGAGGACCATCTACCGGTGAAAAAGGTGGTCGTTGCTTCATCCCAGTTCGTGAACGGTGAAGGGCTCTACAAGACTCTTGACGGCAACCTTGTTGTACCGGGTCCGCGCCCGGCCGAGCAGCTTGATCGCGGTGTCTTCGACCATCTCGATGAACAAGGTCGTCCCATGCAATGGCAGTGGACTCCGGAAAGCGTGACCAGTCCTCCGAATCAGTACGCGCTTTCAAAACACGCGCAGGAATTGATGACGTTGACGTTGGGAAAGCGCTACGGCATCCCTTCGGTAGCACTCCGGTATTCCATCGTGCAAGGGGCGCGACAGTCATTCTACAATGCCTACAGCGGCGCCTGCCGCATCTTCTCGCTTCATTACTATTTCGATCGCTCACCGACGATTTACGAAGATGGAAAGCAGTGCCGGGATTTCGTGAATATTCACGACGTGGTTGATGCCAACATGCTGGTGCTCGAGGATGACCGGGCGAATTACCAGCAGTTTTGTGTGGGAGGAGGGCGAGCTTATACCCTGCTCGAGTTCGATCGCATCGTGGCTGGAGTCTTCGGCAAGGAGCACATTACTCCCAGGATCCCCGGTGAATACCGTTTTGGTGATACGCGCAATGCGTGCTCCGACTCGTCTAAGTTGCGCGAACTTGGATGGAGCCCGAAACGAACGGCGGATGATTCGGTAAGAGAATACGCTGAATACTTGCAACAACAGGAAAATATCGAGGATATCCTTGAATATGCCGAAACCACGATGAAAAAACTCAACGTTGTTCGCGCAACGCATAAGTCCGGTGATGAATAGACGCTGTACTATCGAGCAATGAAAGCATTCCTTTTGGCGGCGGGAGTGGGAACACGCCTTCGTCCTCTTACCGATTCGATGCCGAAATGTCTGGTGAAGGTATGCGGGAAACCGATGCTGCAATGGTGGCTGGAACTCCTGGAGTTTCACGGTGTCTCCGAAGTTCTGATTAATACGCATCATTTTCCGGATCTCGTCGAGTCTTTTCTCGCAAGCTATTCAACAAAGATGGATATCCACACCACGTTTGAACCGAAGCTTCTCGGCAGCGCGGGGACGTTACGGGCAAACAGGGCTTTTATATCCGACGGCGAGCCGTTCTATATATGTTACGCTGATAATCTCACGAATATCAATCTCGCTGAAATGATGGCGACCCATACCGGTTCACGTGCAGTGTTGACCATGGCGCTGAAGGAGATGGACAATCCGTCCACTCGAGGTATCGCCATGCTGGACGAAAGTGGCCGTGTCGTTTCGTTTGAAGAAAAACCCGCGCAGCCGAAATCGCGTCTCGCAAACGCGGGAGTGTACATAGCTTCAACGGAATTGCTGGAAAGAATAACTGGAAAGATGACCGATATCGGCTATGACCTGATTCCCCGGTTGGTTGGCGATATCCAGGGATATCGGATGCACGAGTACTTGCGGGATATTGGCACGGTATCGTCGCTGGAGGCGGCGGAGCGGGAATGGCCGAAAATACTACATGCCGTTAATTGGAATGGAAAAGAAATATGATTGTTAGATTCAAGACCGATGATCCTTCTGCTGGATATTCTTGCAAACAAGCGCGAGCAATACCATGATTATTTCCCAGACACCTCTCAGGATCAGTCTCGCGGGCGGGGGAACGGACTTCGATGACTATTCGGAGACACGGGGCGGACTGGTCATCAGTACTGCGATCGATAAATACGTGTACGTCATCGTGAAAGAGCGTTACGATGATCTCATTTATATTTCCTATATGCAGAAGGAAATCGTTCGTCATGTTGACGAGATCCAGCACGAGCTGGTCAGGGAAGCGATGAAAAAAACCGGCGTCGATGGCGGTATCGAGATTTCCATGCTTGCCGATATTCCCTCGGAAGGAAGCGGACTTGGCTCGTCGAGCAGCTTGACCGTTGGATTGCTCAATGTGCTATACATGTACTCGGGGCGGCAGGTGCCCGCGGAACAACTCGCGCGGGAGGCCTGCGAAATCGAGATCGATATTTGCAAGAAACCGATTGGAAGGCAGGACCAGTATATCGCCGCGTTTGGTGGAATTTGTGAAATCGTGTTGGAAGGAAGAGACGTTACCGTCAACCGTTTGCAAATTGCCGAAGGAGAAAAACGCAGGGTTGGTTCGAATCTTCTTCTGTTTTACACGAACACGACCCGTAAATCCGCCACGATTCTCACCGAGCAGCGTTCGCGTATCGCCTCTACGCTCGATTACCTCGACATGATAAAAGACCTGGCCGTTAAGACACGGGAAAGTATTCTCAATCGGGATTATGAACAGATAGGACGTTGGCTTGATGAAAACTGGCAGATGAAAAAGAAGCTTTCGTCCAACGTCTCGAACGAGGAAATTGACACGATGTACGATATTGCACGAGCGCATGGCGCACTGGGCGGGAAAATCGCTGGCGCCGGCGGCGGCGGCTTTCTCCTGTGCTACTGTCCGCGGCACCGGCAGGATGAACTCCGGGAAGCCATGAGCCAATACCGCGAGATGCCCTTCTTGTTCGAGCCCGATGGCAGCAAGATCATCTTCAATTATCGCCGTTATAGTTGGAAGTAGCGAATGGATACAAGTATTCAAACAAGCCCGACCGCGGAACTACAATAAGCTTGCTGGTTTTGATGACGGAACGGGAAGGCGTATTTTCGAAATTGTAAACTGTGGGTTCGCATTGTGAAATTGTCTGATTACATAGAACATGTGACGGGTCATGCACGATCTATACCAGAAGCGAACGTTGAAGAGGTCGTGGATGCCTTGCTAAACGTTTATGAGTCCGGAAAAACCGTGTTCGTGATCGGGAATGGGGGCTCGGCGGCGAATGCCTCGCATTTTGCGCAGGACCTTGCCAAGGGGACGCTTCGCGATCCGGCGCAGGTACGGAGACTCCGCGCCCTCAGCTTGACGGACAACAGCAGCTTCATGACTGCTCTGGCCAACGACGAAGGCTACGAGCATATCTTCGTTCAACAATTGAAAACATTCGCGCGCCCTGGTGATTTACTGATAGCCATCAGTGGATCGGGTAACAGCGCCAACGTTCTTCGCGCGGTGGAGTGGGCGCGAACCAACGATCTTCTCACGGTTGCCTTCACCGGATTCGATGGAGGACGACTCCATTCCCTGGCTGACATCAACGTGCACACAGAGCTCCCGGACATGTGCGCAACGGAAGCCATTCACAGCATCCTGTTCCATTTCGTAGCTGAAGAGGTGAAGCGGCGGATGGCTGAAAGAGATGGGAAGCGATGAAGACGATCCTCTCGATATTTCAATAATTCGTACAACGGAATCTAGACTTTATGCCTCACAAGATCGCGGTAATCGGAACAGGGTATGTCGGACTCGTGTCCGGCACTTGTTTCGCGGAAAACGGAAATACTGTTATCTGCGTCGACAACGACAAGACAAAGCTGGAAAAACTCCAGAACAAAGAAATACCGATTTATGAACCAGGACTCTTCGAGATTTACCTCCGTAATTTCAAGGAACATCGACTCCAGTTCACCGATAACCTGGAAGAAGCGGTGCTGGCTTCAGATATCATTTTTCTTTGCCTGCCTACACCACCCAACGAGGATGGTTCCGCCGACTTGAGGTATGTCCTTGATGTCGCCTCTGAAATAGGGACAATCCTCGGCAGGCATCAGCCGCAACCATATAAAATCATCGTTGATAAGAGTACCGTTCCTATCGGTACTTCCGAAAGAGTGCGCGAGGCCATTGCGCAACACTATTCCGGCGAGTTCGACGTCGTCAGCAACCCTGAATTTTTACGTGAGGGTTTTGCGGTCGAAGATAGTCTCCGTCCTGATCGCGTGGTGATCGGTTCTTCGTCGCAAAGGGCGATCGACATCATGGTAGCCCTGTATAAACCGTTTGTGAGATCGGGTAATCCCATCATCGTGATGGATGAGCGAAGTGCGGAGATTACGAAATACGCCGCCAACAGCTTCCTCGCCATGCGCATTTCGTTCATGAACGATCTGGCAAACCTGTGCGAGATTCTCGGAGCCGACATTGATAACGTGCGACGGGGTATCGGTACGGATTCGCGCATCGGGAAACGGTTTCTGTTCGCGGGGGTCGGTTACGGGGGAAGCTGTTTCCCAAAGGACGTCAAAGCGTTGCAGAAATCCGCCGAGGAAGCCGGGCATCCGCTTCGGCTGGTAAAGGCGGTGGAAGATATCAACGCTGATCAGCCCAGGATGTTCTTTGAAAAAATCAAGCGGTATTACGGAGGGAATCTCGAGGGACGGCGATTCGCGGTGTGGGGACTTGCCTTCAAACCCAATACCGACGACGTGCGCGAGGCACCCGCGTTCAAAGTGTGCGATCGTCTCCTGGAAGCCGGAGCCTCGCTTTCCGCTTACGATCCCGAGGCTATCGAAAATGCCCGCATTTACTACGGCAACAGGATCGACTTTACGGAAGAGCCGTACAAGGCACTGGAAGGTGCTGATGCGTTGTTGATCATTACGGAATGGAACGAGTTCCGGCAACCGGATTTCGATGAAATAAAGGCCCGGTTGAAAGCTCCCGTGATTTTTGACGGACGCAACGTCTTCGGCCTTGAAGAAATGGCGCGGGCCGGATTCCATTACGAATCCATAGGGAGACCTCCCGCGCGGATCGACCAGGCGAGTTGACGACGACATCCGGCTTGTCCGGATAGAAGCAGGGCGATGTTATTCTACCTGATACACGGTATGATGCGTGATACCGTGTATGAAGTTGCGGTGCACAAATGAAGTACAAGCAAATCGCTGTTGCCCGTTTGGGAAAAGCAGCAAGGCGGTTGCGGGCGGACGGTACCTGGCACGTTTTTGAAAACGAGGATGATACGTATTATCGCGTCGTCAAGCGCGTGATGCAACAAGTCCGGCTCGGACCCGGGGAGGATAAATCCCTTCTCACACTGTTCGATACGTTCGAGCCCCTTCCTGCCAAGGTGTTGAAAGAAGGGTTTCGGGGTGCGTTGAGCCTGCGTGTAGAAGACGACCATTATATGCTTGAGCAGATGTACATGCGTGTGTTTCCTGGTTGGGAAATACTGGCTCGCGCCGCGTCCGGTTTTGGTGTTGAACTGTATTTCGAAGCCGGGAACATGCTGACGTGCCGGTCGCGCTTTGACGAATGGTCGCGTGAAGCAGTGCTCGATAAGATTCTTGTGATGCGGGCCGTCTCGGAAACCGCTTCACAG
>JAADGX010000124.1 GCA_013152135.1 Chlorobiota bacterium | reverse complement strand
GATCCGGTAATTGGTTCACTTTCAAGACCCGGCATTTTGCGCTGGGAGATCCGCGATGGTTGGTAAGACCTGTAACCGCAAGTATGGCCGCGTGTTATGGAGGCTTTTAACATTTCCTCGGAATCGAGTATTCCGGTTCCGTGACTTCCATGGAATCCGTATTATACATACATGCGGATCATGGAAATCTCGGAAAAATGTATTTCCCTGTTTTCGCTTGAGCCATTTTCAACGAGAGGAGACACGATGCGAGCGGTAGTATTAACTCTTTTTACGGTTGCTTTCCTGTTTGCTCCGCTTTACGGGCAGGACACGATTCCCAGGCAACTCTTGTACGAACTCTTGAAAAAGGGCGTCCCTCGCACGGAGGGAGAGCAAATCCAGGGTACGGCCCTGTGGACGGACGCGGTAAAAGCATTCTCGGGGAAAAAGAGACCTCTTACCATCCGCGATTACCTCGGACTGGAATACCCGCGAAGCCTGGCCGCATCGCCCGACGGCAAGTACGTCGCTTTCACTATTCGGAGACCAACGGCGGACTTTCAGGGCTGGCAGACCCAGGTCCACGTCTTGCGTGTCCTTGACAAGAACGCCTGGCAGGTCACCACGTCGGCGGCGAGTTGCTGGTCCCCGGCGTGGTCTCCCGACGGGAATATCCTGACATTCCTTTCCACGCGGGAGCGCCCCCGCGGCGGGGAAAGTACACAGCTTTTCGCCCTGCCTTTTTCGGACGGCGGGGAAGCGCATGCCATGACCGCCCTGGAGAACGGCGTTGAAGAATACGCATGGTCGCCCACCGGCAGCGTGATCGTCCTGCTTACGGAGGAATCCATGTCGAAGGAGGAGAGTCGGCGCGGACTGAAAACCACCGCTCGCTCCAGCCGCGACCCCAAGCCGGGGAAAGTTCTCTACCTTCTCGATCCCAGGACCGGCGCGGCTTCCTTTCTCGCGGCTGTGGATCGGGGTGTTACCAACCTGCGGTTCTCGCCCGACGGCAACCTCATCGTCTTCCAGAGCAATCACACCGGCGAGTACAACGACGAGCAGAAGTTCGGCCTGTTCGTCATGAGCCTGGACGGGACGTTACGGCAGTTGACCGATGCTCCCGGACCGGAGACGTCGCCGCGTTTTTCGCCGGATGGGAAGAAGGTGGCGTTCATCACACAGACCGTTCCCGACATCGAGTTTGCCGAGACCGATCTCTCCATCATCGACGTGGACGGGAGCGGCATGAAAAACCTCACCGGTGATTTCGATTTCTCTGTCAAGGACTTCGCCTGGACGAAAAGCGGACTGCTTCTGGCGCAGGTGGACGAAGGCATGTACACGCGCGTGTACAGCCTTGATCCCGGGAGCGGAAAGATGAACCGCATGGCGGGCGACAACGTCGTGCTGTCCGACCTGTCCGTCGCGTCGGAATCCGGCGCCGTGTTTTGCGGTGTCCAGGATCGAACGAGTCTGAAGGAGATCGCCGTTCTCGATCGGAGCAAACTCACTCCGTTGACCGCGTTTTCGCACCAACTGGAGCGTTTTCGCCTGGGCGACCAGCGCGTGATCTCGTTTCGCTCAACGGATGACAAGTTCGATATCGAGGCCCTCGTGCTCACGCCTCCGGGATTCAGTTCCGGGAAGAAATACCCTCTCGTGCTCCTGGTGCACGGTGGACCCTACGGGCATTACCGCGACGTTTTCATGCAACGATACATGGCGCCCGTACTTGCCGGGGCCGGGTTCGTCTGCCTGCTCCCCAACGTCCGAGGCAGTTCCGGCTACACCGACGTTTTCAGTCAATCCAATCGCTACGATCTCGGGGGCGGCGACTACCGTGATGCCATGGCCGCGATCGACTACGTTGCCGCACAGGGATTCATCGACACGACACGCATGGGTGTCATGGGCGGCAGCTACGGCGGGTACCTGACCAATTGGATCATTCCCAGACGAACCGGTTCAAGGCCGCCGTGTCCATGTACGGCATCTTCAGTTGGTTCACGGACTGGAGCAACTCGTTCCAGCCGTCGTTCGAGCAGATGTATTTCGGGTACAATTACTGGGAGCGTCCCATTGACATGAACAACCTGTTCGTGCAGCGCTCGCCTGCTTTTTACGTCACGAACATCACGACGCCGGTTCTCATCCTCCACGGTACCAAGGACAAGTACACCAATCTTGCCAATTCGCAGGAAATGTACCAGGCGCTGAAGGAACTGGGACGCGAGGTGGAATTCGTCGTCTACGACGGCGAAGGGCATGGTTTGCGGAGAAAACCCGCGAATTACCATGACAGCATCGAGCGCGCGTTGGTATGGTTTTTCAAGTACCTGCGGGTGGAAGAAAACTGATAGATTTATGGATTACCGAATTGGTGCATCAGACGACAGGAGAGCGATGCTAAATGTTGAATGCTAAATTCTAAATGAATTATCGAATTGACGAATTATCGAATTGACGGATATGGTTTCGTATTGCATCAGAAATCAGCCCACGGATTCATCCGTGGGATACATGTTCACAGGGTCCAATCTCAAAACCGTTTCAACGGTTTCCCGGAATGCACGTGTGAAGTTAACATGTGGCCTATGAGCCCTGACCTTGAGGCGATAGATGAACAGTAATCTGCACTTACCACTCCTGCGGCGTTACTATGTTCTTCGTGGAGACGTTGTTCTACAAACATGTCGCCCCGGCGGGGCTCTTTTCAGCAGCTTGTTTTACGATGTCATTCGGTGCCGGGAGGCGCCTCCTACATGGTTTTCCCGGCGGATCAAGTCCTGAATGACGTTTATCGTTGCCGTAATACCACGATCTACGAGCCACGAACTGCAAGCTTTTCCCCTTGTCTTCCGTTCTTCATGTCCCCTTGTCCCCGGTTACCCGTCGTCAAGGAACCACGAATCCGAAATTCCCCTCATCCATCTTACCGCCTTGTTTCTTGGCTGTCCACCGCCTTATTTTGAAAACGGCAGCAGTGCCGCCTAAACCCTCCCCGGATCCGTCTGCCGCTACCTGAGGGAGATTCTATCGCAGCAACCACTTCTGGAGAATGATCGAATGAAAGCCTGGTTTACTCTATTCTTTTCTATAGTTTTGCTGACTGGCGCCTTCGGGCAGCAGCTCGAACCACCCGCCAGCGGCGTGGATATTTGTTCAAAAGCGAAAACACAGTACTACGAGTCATTGAAGAAACTGATGGCGACGGCGCCGCAGGGCTTCGAGGATTACGATGCGCAATACTACCGGATCGAAATAACCATCCGGGAGAAAGGCGATACCTTTTCCGGCGTCATGACCGGACGATTCAGGATCGTGAAAGACGGGGTTACGGAAATCGTTCTGCACTTCGGCGAGAGCGGGACGGTCAGCGATATCACCTCGGGAGGGAAATCGCTGGCGTTCACACATAACGGCGACCTGCTCACCGTGGACCTGGGCCGGTCTTACGCGCAGGACGAATTGGTCACGCTCATGATTAAATATGATTTTCCCATTAAGGGCAGCGCGTTTATCAAGCGCACGCGACCCAACGTTGAGCTCGGACGCGACATTACGACCATAGCCACACAATCCGAACCGTTCGATGCGCGGAACTGGTGGCCCTGCAAGGACGCGCCTTCCGACAAGGCCGATTCTGTTGATGTTCTCATCACCACGGACACGACGCTGTTTCCCGTTTCCAACGGAACCCTCGTTTCCGATCTGGCGAACAGAAACGGAACGCACACCGTGCACTGGGCAGAGAGGTATCCCATTGTCACCTACCTGGTCTCCGTCGCCGCCGCTACGTATAATCACAACCCATATATGTTCTACTACGGCGCCGATTCGATGAGAGTAGATAGCTGGTACTACGAGCGGAGCGCGGACGTCCAAAAGGGCATGGACCAGGTCATGCTCAACGGTCTGAAGGTGTACTCCGACCTGTTGATTCCGTATCCGTTCATGAAAGAGAAATACGGAATGGCGGAATATGAATGGGGCGGAGCGATGGAACACCAGACCGTGAGTTCCATGGGTTTTTACGGAACAGGCGTCGTTGTCCATGAACTGGCACACCAGTGGTTCGGCGACAAGGTGACCTGCGCGAGCTTCAAGGATATATGGCTTAACGAAGGCTGGGCCACGTACATGGAATCGTTGTACTATGAACAGGTCAACGGTGTCAACAGGATGAAAGCGGACATGGCGGCCAAGATGTATTTCGGTCCCGGCACCATTACCGTCGAAGATCCCGCAAACCAGCAGATATTCAGCGGGAATCTCAGCTACCGGAAAGCTTCCTGGGTACTGCACATGATGCGGCACATCGTCGGCGACAGTGCTTTTTTCTCCGGCGTACGGAAATACCTCGGGGGCACGGAACGCGAAACATACCGCTCCGTCACAACGGATGAGTTCGTGGGATACCTCGAACGGGAATCCGGGTACGACTTCGATACATTCATCCAGAACTGGATTTACGGCGAATACTATCCGACCTACAAGTACGACTGGACCGCAAGCCGGGACCAGAACATGTACAAGGTGGAAGTGAACATTACCCAGATGTTCGTACCGAAACGCCAGATATTCGATTTACCGATTGACCTCACCTTGCGCTTGCCTTCCGGCGATACCACGTTCGTTGTCAGGAACAACACCGAAAACGCGAGCTACACGTTTTTCGTTTCGGAGGAACCGACCGATGTGCTGCTGGACAAGGACAACTGGATCTTGAAGAAGGTGCTCGTTCCCATGCAAAACCCGACGTTCGACAAGGGAATACTTCTCGTCAACGGTGTTGACTGGAACGTTTCGGCGTATGCCCAGGACCTCCTTTCCGCTTACGAGGACTCGATCTTCACCGGGGTTCAACCCTTTGATTTCTGGGACTTGTTCAACGGCCCGCGAAACGGATATCCCCAATCTTTACCGAAACCTCTTGGAAAGGGTGCGGCTGTACCCCCAGATGTCATGGGACAGTATTGCACCGTGGTCTGGATCGGCAACGATTACAACGGTGACCTTGCCAAGTGGAGCGGCAGTCCCATTTGGTCCTACTTGCAGGCCGGCGGCAACGTCATCCTGATTTCCCGCTCCGGGATAAATTTCCTGGATGATCTCATGATGCAGTTCCTGGGTATTACCTGGAACAGCGGTTTGTACAATACAATCACGGACTGTACTGCCATGCAGCCGGGCCTGGTGGATATGGCGTTCACAGGCCAGCAGAACCTTTGCCCGACGTTTGCGACAACGCTTTCCCGTCCGGACAATGAAATCCTTTTCACGGACAATTCCACGGGGACACCCCGTGGGATCGGCGTTTTGGGAAAGCCGCTCAGCCGGGAAGGCGGGCTCACCGGCGCGATGATTTTCCTCGGCATGCGCCCGTACCGCGTCGAACACCAGGACCTTCGCCGGAACATGGAAACACTGTTGGGGAAATTGACTTGCGCGACCACCGCGGTGGAGCAGACACCGTCCGCGGGCTCTTTCGTCCTGGGGCAGAGTTTTCCGAACCCCGTTTCGACACGGGCCGTTATTCCGTTTCACGTCGATGGCGGGAGCGCGAATGTTACCCTTAAAGTCTTTGACCTCTTTGGACGGGAAGTGGCAACGGTGTTCGACGGTCCTGCCCGGTCCGGTGACAACGTGGGGGTGCTCGATGTTTCGCGCCTGCGTCCGGGAATGTATTTCTACCAGTTGAAGACGAGGGATCGCATTGCGCGAAAGACGATGATGGTCGTTCGATAAACGGATGTCCACGGGGACGTCATTCGAACCGTTCCCGGGTCACGATCAAGTAATTGACGGGGGGAGGATATTCGATCCAGCAGCTTCCTGGATGATCGAGCCTTTGGCCGCGCGCGAAGGTACTTGCGCGAAACCACGAGCGTCTTTTGAAAAAGAAACGTGCCCGGGAAAACATGGGTTTGTTCCCCGGGCATTGCTGTTAAAAGCCTCGTCCCATTATCTCCCGGTGCTTTTATGACCATTCAGCGACCCTGGTCTTTGTTCTCAACACGTTTAATGAAGAAAGGGGCTGGCGGAAATGGTAGATCCGGCCGAAGTCGAATGAAAACTACATACTGAACGTGTACGTGTATTTCACCAGTATTGCCCGTGAGTTCGAAAACGGGAGGACCGGCATGAAGTCGTATCGGTTGGTGTTGAAATCTTCGTTGTACACCAGGTACAAGTCGTTGCCCTCGCGCGGGTTGTACCGAATGCGCACGTTGAGGATGATGCCGTCGATAGCGCTGTTGTATTGCGCGAAGGTCGTGGCGGAGAAATCGGTGTTGAACATGTACAGTACGCGAACGCGAGGTACGTGCGCAATGAATTTCTGGTTGCGGTCCGGGAATTTCACAAGGTAATAAGAATAACTGGTGCTCAGTTCCAGGCTCGAAGAGGTACTCCACCGGGCATTCAAGTTGAGATTGGCATTCCATCCATCGTAAAAAGATCCTGCCGTCAGGGAGAGCAACGAGTAGAAAAGACCGCCGTCCGGGCTCGCGCAGTAGATCGTCGCGTCGTAAAACGTGTAATCGCCGCTGTTGACCATCGCGTCAGGCGAAAGGTAGAATGGGCGCCGAAGGCTCTCGTAGTTCATTTTGAGCATGAAGCCTGCGAGGGCTCCGGTTTTGAAAGCGAAATCCCAGCCGGGGCCGATATCCGCTGATTCCGTGGTCCCATCACTGTTTCGCAAATAAATGGAACCGTCCAAGTACGCCTGGTGACGGAGAAGGAGAGAAGAGTTGCTCGGCAACCAGCCATAGAGGAAGCGGTCGCCGAACCGGGTGTAATTGTGCCGCCGTTCGAATCCCATGCCCGGGTTATAATCAATGCCGGATCTGGCAAAACTGAAATCGTAGTTGAAACCTTCCAGCGACCGGCGCTCCAGGTTGAGTCGCATGAACGTGGGATCGAGCGAAACCGGGTCGTTCCGGGCATCGTTTTCAAACGTCTGCACCCAGTTCAGGGTAAGATAGTCGTCGCCGAACACGCGGATGATGGCGTCGAGACCGTAGTTGACGTTGTAAGAACCGTCCACGCCCACGCGGCTGGTGATCATGCCGCCCACGTGCGAGTATGGATTGAAGAGTTGCCGACGGAGGCGAATGACACCGAAATTCTCGGACGGAATCGTGTCGATCTTTTGGGTCTGCATATCCAGGAATCCAACGTCCCAGTCGTCAACCCGACCGATCATGCGCGCGCCGCCGAAGATGCGCACCGGTTTTCCCTTGATGAGGCCAATGCGACGACTGTAGAACAAGCGGTTTACGCCGCCGGTATTGAAATCGAAGATGCTGGATCGTTCCTGGAAGAACATTCTCTTTTCCGGGTAGAACAGCGAAAACCGGGTCAGGTTGATCAACTCGTCATCTGCCTCTACCTGCGCAAAGTCGGTGTTGAGGGTCAGATCGAGTGTCAGGTTGCTGGTCAGGCTGTACTTCACGTCGAGACCCGCCTCCCGCGTAAATTCATCGAACGGCTTGTAGGTGTTTTCATTCGGATCGAAGTTTTGCGTCCGGTTCAACCCGCCCAGCAGGTAGGGTGTGATATATAGCGGTTTGGTGTCGTGGATTCCCTTGAATACGACGGTGCCGGCCATGGAAGGCTTGAACTGGCTCCACCACCCCCACGTATGCGGGATGGGGGGGAAGATGACCGACTCGCTTTTACGGGCGATCCAGCGCAGTGCGATCAACCCCATCGACACCTCTCCGTTCACTTCCTGGAAGCGAAGGCTTGAAAACGGGATACGGAACTCGGCGAACCAGCCTTTGTCGGTAACTTTGGTAGCGACGTCCCAGAAGGTGTTCCAGCTCAGATTGATGGGATAGCGTGCCTGGGCGTCGTTGAACACGGTGAAATCCGTGCGGAGTCCCGAAGGCTGGGTGAAAAAACTGAGCGCGTTTTCCCGGTCGTGGTACGAATCGATAATCACACCGAACATGTCGCTGCTGTTATTGAAGTCGTCGCGCTTCATCGAGGACGCATGGATCTGCGACGGGTCGGAATCGTACAACCGGGCCGCGATGTACAGGTATCGCTCGTCGTACACCAGCAGCACTTCCGTCTTTTCCGTCGGCTGGCTGCCGTTGTTCGGGATGTGCATCACCATGGGCAAGCGCGTGGCGGTATCCCACGCGGATTCGTTACTTGTTCCATCGAGCTCGATTTCGCCGTGCAATTCAGCGATAGTGATTTGCTCTTTCGTTTGAGCGAAAAGGAAGCTGGATTGAAGTACGAAGAAGTAAACTAGAAAGCGGAACAAGTAACGGGAATGAAATTTATGAAGCACTGCCTGGATAAGAAACTTGCTTAATTTAAGCAATGTTTGGAATTCAAAACAACTGGGCGCCAAAAATCCTCTTGCTTCGGCAGGAATAAGCGTGCGCCGGTGTACATGCACGAGCGCAACGGTATATAGCGGGAAATTACGGGTATTGATCCGTTTGCTTTATGGACAAGCGCCGCAGGATCTTCGTATCTTCATTGAGGAAAAGCATTACTGTGAATTCTTCCGGAGTCGCTGACATGGAAATTACCGCAAAAGTGATGGATTCCCGTCTTGAAGTCCATAACGCCCAAGGTCGTTTTCGAATACTGGTGACGAAGAAATTACCGGGCAATCGATGGATCGAGATTCTTACCGGTTCTGGATGCCGCGTGGATATCGGGACATCGAGGGAAACCCTTACGACTGGTGCGTTGAAAAGGTGCATCGGGGATTCCTGCCACGGGGTCATCGGGCAGTTGACGGAGGATTGGAATGAAGATCTGCTGGAAACCCTGAAAGCGGCC
>JAADGX010000280.1 GCA_013152135.1 Chlorobiota bacterium | reverse complement strand
GCGGTAAACGTCTCCAACTCAACCGGCCAACTAAACTGCCCCGATCCAGTAGCGGAAGCAAATGCCTGTAAATACGGGTTCCCATCCTTCATGTAGCCCGTCATGCCGTTCGCGCCGGTATTCTGATAGAAACCGAACGATGCCGGACCGGGAGGATTCTGGACCCTCGGAAGAAACATCATTTTGCACAGATCAATGACTTTGTTCGGCGTCATCCAGTAAAAACCGGTTGATTGTCGCGGCATTTCCGCATAGAACGAAAGATCGGGATCAACCCCATCCGTTTCGATGAAAGCATTCGAAAGAGACACCCATCCGTATTGCGCGAAGTAATGATCGTGTATCGGCAAACGTCCACCACCACCAGGCTGAACCGGCACCACCATAAGTGGATTGTACGTCACCGCTGCCTGAATCCCCTTGCACCTCCAACTGGAATTGTCATTGGTCACCGTCAGCTTGATTCGGATACTATCGGAGCGATGAATAAGATGAATCGCAATGGACGGGCTTTGAGCCAAGGCGTATATCGGGAACAACGTTATGGCAACAAGAAGAGGAAGTCCAGCTTTAAGCATCGCCCGCTTTTTCATAACATCGTAATTCCGCTCGTTAGACATTGCACATCACTTTCTCTATTACTCACTAAGTAAACCACAAAAACAGAAAGTAAAAGAGGCGCCCAGTGGACGCCTCTTTTACTATTGCCATCCAAACTGTTACTTGGAAAGCGTCATCTTCATCGATTTGACGAACTGCCGTCCGCTTTCCACGCCAGTCGCATGCATCGTATAGAAATACAAGCCACTGGAAAGGTTGTCGGCGTTGAACGTCACCGTGTGATGTCCGGCGCTTTCTGAAGCATTGACCAGTTCTGCGACTTCACGTCCGTAAAGATCCGTGACAACGATTCGCACGGTGCTTGCTTCTGGCAAGACGTACGTGATATCGGTGCTCGGATTGAACGGATTCGGGAAGTTCTGCGATAGGATAAACTCCGCGGGAAGTTCGGCTCGCGCCCCACCCTTCGGTGATCCAGGATGCATCTTTCCAAGGTTGAAGTTGATACCGAACATATCGAAGTTGTTCACCCTTCCGTTTCCATCCGCATCCATGTAACAACCTAAAGGAGTAAACCACGGCCGTGCAAGCACGCCAACCCAATCGAAGATGGCAAGCTGAGTACCGAGTTTATCCAGGTCGCCAACTCTCATCCGGATGGGACCATTGAGCCAGTTCATATTCAAGTTGGCATCAAAGATGTATTTCTGTAACGCCGCGTGGTCGCCCATGTTACAGACGCCGTTGTTGTCCACGTCACCCGACCACACAACACAGGGATTGGTTCCCGGAGCAACAACAAGGATACGAACCTGGAACGCGTACTCATCATCCAAGATACATTGATTCGTGTACGGGTACTTGAATTTGAGCACATAATATCCCGGAGTCAAGCCAGCCAGAAGTCCGTTATACGTCAGCGTAAAGCTCTGGTTGACACTCGTCAACGTGACCGACTGTGCCGGAGCCGTCTGAACCAAAGCCTGCGACGGTTCGGGGCCGTACATTTCAAGCACGATGTTGATCGTTTGCGGCGAAGGAGCTCCTGCCGATACCATTCCATCAAAGGTAATGGAGAAGTTGTCACCGACTTCATACATGTAGTCAACATCGTCCATCATGATATTGCTGATGACTGGTCCCGGAGCGGATCCAAGCTTATACTCGTCCATGTCGAGAGACGTCGGGCCTTTCCGCTCATACGGATTGTACTGGAAATTGGCGCCATAGCCGCGTCGCGCATCCCAGGTTGCAATGGGACTAAACGTGCCATAGTATGCCGCCAGGAAATTATTTCCGTCGACAATATGGTACGAGAACGAGGCTCCAAACTTATCGCCGGGTTTTGCTTTGAAGTGACTGGCCACCATGTCGATCGCCGCTTCCGCATAGTTCAGGTTGGCTCCAGCGGGGGTAATCTCGGACCGGAAGCCCGTCTGGATATTGTTATCGTTACGCGTCCAGTTATGCGGCCAGACGAAACGGCTGTTCGTTCCGCTGAAGTAATTGCTTTCCCACCGCGCGCCAGGGCCGGAACCGCTGCGCGAGAAGTTCGGTGTTCCCGGGTTATACCACGGTATCACGGGGTACGTCGGGAACTGGTACGCGCCTTCGTTTCCGGGAAACGTTGACCATGTTCCATCGTTCCCAAGATCATACCACATGCAGATTTTGGGAGCGAACGCATACCAGCCGCCGCCGCCCATCAGTTCATCCTGCATAAGGTAATTATACCACGTGCGATACCGTTTGTTCACGAGTCCAACGTACAGGTTGTCGCAATCATTCGTCAGCATGAGCTGAATGTCTTTGTTGCGCACGGGCTGTGCCATATCCGGGCTGTACGGCGCAAACGGAAGTGGGGGAGCGTTAGGCACGGCGCGATCATACCATTCCTGTAATTTCGAAATGCTCAGATCGGTCATGTCCAGAATAAGGGCGCCATCCCATTCCGCCGGATCGTAGTTTCCATCCATCAACGGGGGATTGGTCGTAAACGGGATTTCGAACGTTCCAGCGGCAATCGTGGAACCGGGACCGGACTTGGCGAGAGCCGCCTCTTCTTCCGGCAAATCATATGATTTCTGTAAATCCGCAAATACACCAAGGCTGGGGATTTGGAGACTTTCCTGGAACTTGATGGACGCTATTTTCTTGATGGGCATTTGCACAAGAGCATCTAACTGCTCCTCGGACATCTCGGAGAATGTCGCTTTCATGGCTGAAATTTGTTCCGTGTCCATCTGGTCGAGAACGGATTGTGCGACCTGGATGATACCGTCCACGTCTTCGTCCGTGAGAAGATTAGCAACTTCTGGATGACGGTTCAAAATACTGTACGCACGCTCCTTGCTCACAGGGAGTTTTTCCATGTTCTTTTCAATGAACTGCTGGACGCCCGGCTTTGACAGGACGGGCGATGACATGTCCTGAGCTACCGCGGAAAAGGTCAAAAAGACCACTCCAACAATGGTAACCAGGGATGCAAGATGCGTTAAAGCTTTTCGCATAATTCCTCCATTGAATAGTTAGCTGATTAAAATTTTATACATTAAATAAATTCTGCTTCCTACGGGGCTCCCTTCAGGTTCTTAAGTATAGCAAAACTCACCGTATCCCGCAATGCCTTTTCTCTAAATTTTTTCGCCCGGATTTTTCACGCCCCGATATCTTGACAATTATTCGGGAATCTCGTAGATTTGAAGTTCGTATTCCTCGGTAGCTCAATTGGTAGAGCATGCGGCTGTTAACCGCAGGGTTGTAGGTTCGAGTCCTACCCGAGGAGCCAAACCTCGACAGAAGTCGGGGTTTTTCACTCTACCACGGAGCACGAAAGTGACTATCCAGCAATTCGAATTTGGCCCGGTTGACACGATCGGATACATCATCCACGACGGCGATTCGTCACCCGCTTTGATTATCGATGCCCCGATGGATAGCTCGGAGGCGATTGTGTCATACGTCGCGCGGCACTCGCTATCGCCGGTCGCGCTTATTTTGACGCACGGACATTGGGATCACACTGGAAATGCAGCTTCGATTTGCAAACGGTTGAAGATTCCAGCATGGATTCATGAACTGGATAACCACATGATGGAACATCCGGAAGAATTACTCTTTGACCTTCCATTCGAACCGGAATCATATACAGCGGATCGTTTCCTTGAAAATGGAGAAAAAATCTCATGCGGAAACCTTTCGTGCACCATTCACCACGTTCCCGGACATACTCCGGGACATGTCGTGATTCATTTTCCGGATGAGGGAGTAGTCTTTGCGGGCGATGTCCTGTTCATGGGCAGCGTCGGCAGGACTGATCTTCCCGGCGGAGATTACGATACACTGATGCAATCGATAATAAAGAAACTGCTCTCCTTACCCGGAGACACCCAGGTGCTTCCCGGTCATGGTCCACCAACGACTATCGCCAGGGAAATGCAAAGCAACCCCTTTATCATTAACTATCGCGAACATTCCGCTTAAGCCATGTCAAAAGTACGCCCCCCAAGAATCGGCATCATCATGGGAAGCGATTCCGACCTTCCCGTAATGGTTGCAGCAGTAAAAATTTGCGAGGACTTCAATATCCCATACACCGTAAAAGTGCTGTCGGCTCATCGAAACGCTGAAGGTACAAAGCGGTTTGCGGCTTCCGCGCAAAAGAACGGTATCCAGGTCATCATCGCCGGCGCCGGTGGCGCGGCACATCTTCCGGGAGTAATCGCCTCTTACACCACCCTTCCGGTCATTGGTGTTCCGGTACTGGGAAAAGCAACTGCGGGTCTGGATGCCCTGCTCTCTATCGTCCAGATGCCACCGGGAGTGCCTGTTGCCGCTACCGCAATCAATGGTGCGAAAAACGCCGCCCTGCTCGCCGTTCAAATTCTTGCCGTAAGCGACACCGCATTGGCCCGACAACTTCTTGAATATAAAAAGCGTTTGCAAAAACAGTCCCGGGATAAAAACCGCAACCTTGCGGCGAAAATCACCCATTTACTCAACCATGAGACGACGTAAGCACTGATACGTTGCATTTTTCTTCATTCGGAAGTAACTTAGTTGTTCGATGCGCCTGTAGCTCAACAGGATAGAGCGTTGGCCTCCGGAGCCAAAGGTTGAAGGTTCGAGTCCTTCCAGGCGTACTACGTTCATCAGTCTTCAAAACAGGAACCTGACGCGTGTTAAAAGCTAAAAAGAAAATCAAAGCATTTGAGACCCCTTCAACGCCGCTGTCCCTATCGCTCTGGGACAGAATCCTGGATTTCTTTCAGGAAAACTCGAAGACGTTGTGGGGAGTTGTCGGGGCGGTTGCGGCTCTGGCGGTCATTCTCCTTATCTATTTCAACAACAAAGCTCAGGAAGAGCACGAAGCGACATCAAAACTTGCGGCCGTCGAGGTTCTTTATGTCCAAAACAATTTTCAGCAAGCTGTTGACGGCGATCCATCGCGCGCAATTATGGGATTGAAAGATCTCGCATCGTATTACGACGGCACGACAGCCGGTGAGCAGGCCAGTCTTATGCTTGGGAATGCCTACTTGTACTTGGGCAAGTACGACGAGGCCATCGCTGCTTACGAGGATGCAGACGTTTCAGCACCGGTACTCAAAGCCGCTGTCAAGGCTGGAATGGCCACTGCTTACGCAGCCAAGAAGATGTACTTGGAAGCAGCGCAACTTTACGAAGAAGCGGTTGATATTTATCCGGTTGAAATGGTTGCAGCAGATCGTTGCATCGCCGCTGGCAGAAATTATGCAAAAGCCGGAAAAAAGAAGAAAGCGCTCGAGATGTTTGAGCGCGTTAAAAAAGAATTCCAATATCCCGCGTACGTTCGGGACATCGATGTCTTTATCAACGAACTCGATATGGACTCCGAAAGTTGAATATCCGACACACCGACTTTCCACCTTTATAACTGACCTGGCTCCCCTCGCGGGAGCTTTTTTTTCTCCGTTCACTTCAATACCCCGCTATCCTCCTCAACGGAGGCTCTTTCTAACTCCCTGATCCCAACCCTGTATCTCTTCTTTTAGCCTGGAAGACAGGCGTTGCAATTATTTCAGCACAAAACGGAGTTTTGTAGATATTTCCACATCCCAGCCGGGGAAACATACCGCGATATAGCTCTGCTTTCTTCCCGCAATGCTCCATTCCTTGAATTTTCAGCAATATTCGTGTCGCAATGTAAAAATCTTCAAGAATGGCACAGTCTTGGCTTAAACTCTTTCGGATGCAACTGAAAACATGCAAAAGGAAGGGAAACTATGAAAAAAGCGCTATTATCCTCGATCTTGATGATTGGACTCATTGTCACTTGCTACGGGCAATCGTACAACGATGTGCTCGTTATCGTTAACACCAACGATTCCATTTCCAAACAAATCGGCAATTATTTCAAAACGGCGCGCAACATTCCAGCGAAAAACATCTGCGAAATTGCGTGCACCACGGACGAACAGATCGACAGCACGACTTTTGTGTCGATTATCGATACGATCAAGAGCTACATGAGTACGAACAGCTTGACTTCTTCGATCAATTACATCGTTACCACGAAAGGCGTGCCTTTGAAGGTCAAGCGCTTCGGCAGTACGGCAAGTTCGTGGTCGAGTTCCAGTTCTTTCGACGGTGATCTCACAATGATGAACAGCGATATTGAGAGCAGCATTGCCAACCGGGGTGGTGTGTCCAACCCATACTATAATGTCTCCACAGCGTTTTCCCGAAGCTCGACATACAAGAACATCTATCTGGTTACACGTTTGACCGGTTATACATACAACGATGTCAAGGCAATGATCGATCGTGCAAACCAACCATACCATTCAGCGGGTAAATTTGTCTTTGATAAAGACCCCTCAAAGAACTCGTACCTCAATGNGCGGCGAATACTATTCTCGTGGGTAAAGGATACTCCACGGTGCTCAATAGCACCACGGAATTTGTCGTGGAGGAGAAAAACGTCCTGGGGTATGTAAGCTGGGGAAGCAACGACAGTTACTGGAGCAGCTTCACCCAGCGTGCGCAACCCCATTTCGAATGGTCGCCCAAGGCGCTTGCGGAAACCTATGTCAGCACTTCCGCCCGGACGTTCTCCGACAGTAATTACGTGGATCCCACCGTCGGAGGGTGGCAATCACTCGTTGCCGACCTCATCCACGAAAACGGTGTTACCGGCGTTAAAGGCTACGTGTACGAACCGTTCAGCTCGGCTATGGCCAAGGTCAATATTCTGTTCGATCGTTGGACGGCAGGACGGAACCTTGCCGAGAGCTTCTATTCCGCCAGTTACCTTATTGGATGGATGGGCGTCATTGTTGGCGACCCGAAATCCACATTTGCAGGCAACGGCCACTTGCCCGTCGAATTGGTGAGTTTCGGTGGAAAAGCTATTGACAACAAAATTATCCTTAAATGGAATACCGCAACGGAAATAAACAACTATGGTTTCGAAGTTCAGAAAAATGTGCGCGACGACTGGCAGTTTATCGGCTTTGTCGAAGGTCATGGTACCGTCAATACACCGCAACGATATACTTTTATCGACCCTGATCCAGAGCCAAGCAACAAGTATCGTCTCAAGCAAATCGACCGCGATGGGACATTCAAGTTCAGCCATGTCATTACTGTCGAAAACAGCGAGGTCAAAGATTTCAAGCTGGCACAGAACTACCCCAATCCTTTCAATCCGAACACGGTGATCAGCTACAAACTCCCGGATGATGCGACGTTAACCTTGAATATCTATTCCGTTGATGGGCGCCTGGTGAATTCTTTAGTCGATAACAAATTTCTTCCGGCAGGCCAACACTCAGTGGTCTGGAACGGACGATCTGCTGAGGGAGATCCGGTAGCATCAGGGATCTATCTCTACCGTGTCATAGCTACCACGTCCGGCGGCCTTACCTGGTCGAACTCACGGACGATGTTGCTAACGCGGTAGAATTACTGATGCTGTGATCACCTAGCAAAGCCCCGGAAATCGGGGCTTTTTTATTACACCTCGTTGTATTTCATGGACACCGGCTGTGTATCCACAACGGTAAGATATCGGTAATTCATACCGGAATCATCACTTCCCGTTGTACCCGGACTCTGGCATTGAAGTTGAATAAAACAAGGAAACAAACCAGCGATGGAGGAAACCATGAAAATATCAATCCCCCTGTTAAGCATTCTCGTACTCATGCTCTTTTCATCCTGCTCGGACAATCGTCCCGTGGGAGTTGTCGAGGATTTCGTTCCACCTCTTCCTCCCGTCGGTATTGTCAGCGTATCTCTTGACAATGCGGTCGAGCTACAGTGGATACCGAACCAGGAACCCGACCTTGCCGGTTATAACGTGTACGTCAGTGATCGTTACGACGGAAGATACACACTTCTTGGTACGACATCGGAGGCTTTGTTCGTCGACAGGGGAGCTCGCAACGGCTTCACATATTATTACGCGGTAACAGCGTTTGACTTTAATGGCAATGAAAGCGATCTCAGCAAGGACGTCGTGTACGATACTCCCAGACCCGAGGGATACGGCGTGCAGTTACTGGATCGTTTTACCAATCCAAATTACGCCGGGTATGATTTTTCCACTTTCCGCGTCGTTCATTTCGATACCGATAACACCGATATCTACGTCGAGTTCGCGACCAACGGCCAACCATACTTTGTCGTCTGGGAAGATTCGGACATCCAGGACATGGGGTGGACGGAAACTCTCGACGACATCACGAAGGCTCCTCAAAGGGGATGGTCTCCGACGAAGGATGCCCACGCAATACTAGGCCACACCTATGTCGTGTGGACTTATGATGACCACTATGCGAAGGTCCGGGTTACCAACGTCACTTCAACATCGGTCACGTTCGATTGGGCCTACCAGGTCGATCCGGGAAATCCCGAACTCTTTGCCAAGAGGACCCCATCGGAGCGGAATCGTGGAAAAGCCGCTGACACGCAACGAAAGGAATAACAAGGGAGGTGCACCATGAAACGACTGTGCATTATCAGCATTGGCGTTATTGCGATCCTGTTGGTCGTCGCAGGCAACGTTTTGGGGTTTGAAAAACTTCAATCACCGGTTGCCAGCGTTCCTTCTTCCGGGTATATCGAGGTCTGGGTCGATCGTGGTGACGAGGCGTTGTATTCAGTCGAAGACGAGATCAATATCTTTGTGCGCACTGCTTCTGATTGCTACCTTTCCGTGATTTACATCGACACCGAAGGGAGATATTTCCGGCTTTTCCCCGGGAACGGTAATGATGGATTCGTGCGGGGGAACGAGGTTTACGTCTTTCCAAACAATTCAGAGGGTGCCCTTCGTGTTTTTGGTCCCGAAGGAATCGGCTATATCCACGTCATCGCGGCCCGAACTCCTCTTGCGTTCAACCCGATCTTTACTCGCGACGGGTATTGCTCTCTTCCGCCCATTACTGGTGATCCATTCCTCGGAATCAACCGTTTCACTGGAAATTACGTGGATGCTCGATTCGTAGTCGGCACGGCAACCGCGACGTTTTTCGTCGGCAGGCGCGTGTGGTACCCGCGATACCTTTGCAACAGTTGCCATGGTTCCCGACCCGTCCCCTTCGACCCTTACTATTCGCGATGCCGGAAATACGTTATTCGCACCTCGCACTCCTACGATTACTGGTGGCGATATCGATACATTCCTTCAACCATCGGCGTGCGATTTTCGGGGCCTTTCTGGACTTTCAGCCTCCGCGTTGCACCTTGGGGCCCTATCCCCGTTCACTCTTATTGCCGGGTAGCCATGGGCTACTCGAACATGCATTTTTCCAGGTTCCCGCGAAGACCTTATCGGCCGCCCGTTTATCCTGTGTTTCGCAATCCACGCCAGCGTACGTACATGACCCATTACACCCGATCATCGAAACCGGTGCGAAGCGGCACGGCGGTACGACAAAGCACAATCACCAGGACGTCAACCCGCGTTTCCCGCTCTTCCTACTCGACAATTAAAAGCGATCGTGCCAGACACGAATCCCCGCTCCAGTCTAAGAGAAATCGTTACGCTACCTTGAGAAACAAATCTTCCCGGGATTATTCCACGGAGCACAAGAGCTATTCGAGAGTGAGACGGGAAGCGCCGGTTCCCAAGAATACCCGGCGATCGCAAGATCAAAAAAGCCGTTCACGCGTTTCACGCAGTCGTGATCATGCAAACGCGAATCATGTTACCCGATCCGAAAGAACGAAGAGGCGCCACACGTACTCCGCGACACTGCAGAAACTACCCCGGCGAAATGAGAGTGTGTCAAGGGATCGCATCCATAAATCACGGTCACGGTCGAGACGGTCGCGATAGGTTCCATGCACGAGTTCGTCTTTTTGACGGGCATCTTGCATGTGAAAAAAACGAAGGATATACTTTGATTATGATCTTGCTGTGGATATTGCTGGTTGCCAGCCCTGGAATTCCCGTTCATAACGTTCCTGCTGAATCATCTCTCGCCGTTGTGCGGTTCGTTGTTTCAGCAAAAGATCTTCACGGCGTTTCGTCACCTTATTCTGATGATCCCAGGGCGATTCTCCGGCGAATCCGGAAATCTTTCCAGGACGCCAACCCCGTTTTCCTGAAAGATGATCTGGGACAGCGGGTTTATCTCAGTTTGTTCTCGGGTAAATCCGGATACTTCAGCAATGGCCAAACATACCAGATACTAAAGAACTTTTTCAATCGCTACCCCGCGAAGTCCTGTACTTTCACCTCCGGAGAATCCACTTCCGACTCGCGCTACCTATCCGGGCGTTACCAGTATCTGAAGCGAGGAAGACTGCGCTCGGCCCAGGTATTCGTCTCCATAATCAAGTCCCGCTCCGGTTGGAAAATCAACCAGATCACAATAACCCGCTGATTTCATCCTGTGAATCCCAGCATCCATCAACGATTCACAATTCCCTTCGTGCTTCGCTCGCGCTGGATGCTGTTATTCCTGATCGTCTTCGCGCTGGTATTGGCGGAACATTTTACCGAGCCCGTCTTTTTCAACTCCGCCCTGTCGAACTGGCCCGCTGCCGGCCGGGAAATCGACTCCAGCCGATCCAGGATTATCCAGGAAAAATTCATGGAATTGACGGAGCCGGTTCTCGACGTTATCGACCGGTTGGAACTCCCGGCATTGGAGGGAACAACACCTGAAGATACGGTCGCGTGGAAAAAAAGCCTGTTCGCCGCGCTGAACCGGGCCCGAACCATACCGTCACTCGCCATTACCGTGTTCGATATTGAACAGCGTGTTGTCGCCTATGTCGGGAACTCGATGGTAATGGACACCAGCCTGTTTCGGCAATCATTTCAGCGGGAGACGGCCGCCCTGTTCATCGCGCCGCACGAAATCATCTACACCATGTGGAAGCCCGTTGAAACAAGTCCGAAACTGATCCTCATGGCAGGTATCCCTGTTTCCAGGACTTATCCGTTGCAAAACAGGATGCTGATGCCCAGCGGTTTGAAGGCGGATATCCAGCAATCGCTCGGCCTGGAAATCCGCATCGTTTCGAACGCGGGGAGGAATGATGATCCATCGCTTGTTTCCGTACCCCTTCTCGACAAGGAAACACACCTGGTCGGAAGCGCAATTTTCCCAGCGGAAACCATCGATGAATACGCCGTTTTACTGCGAACGAATCTTACGAAGGTCCGCGTTTTTCTGCTTTTGTTCCTTCTCCTTCTGCCTGCTGCAGTCCTTTTGAAAAAGGGTTGGTACAAATCTTCTTTCTCCGCTGCATGGACGGTTGCCGCGATAGTCGTTCTCTGGGACGTCCGCTGGGCACTGCACAGGACAGATTCCCTGAATCTTTTCCTTCCCGATTCGTTCAATGATCCAACCTTGTTCGCTTCATCCTTTGGCTGGGGACTCGTTTCCTCGCTCCCCGCGCTCATTGTTTCTCTTCTCTTCCTGTTGTTTAGTGTGATCGTCTTTTTCCGATTCGCCAGGGAAGGTGACATGAAGATTCCGCGATGGATCGCGCCCGTCCTGTTCTTCATGAGCGGGGCCATCGTACCGCTCATACTGAGAGGAACAGCAGCGTCACTGCGAAGTTTCGTTTACGATTCATCATTGCCGCTGGATTCCCTGGATTCGCTGCTTGCCAACCCGGCTGTCGCCAGCCTTTTGGTTGCAGGCGGTATGTTGTGTCTTGCCGCCACGTTCGCCTTCCTCGGGATCGTGTTCATGTTGCGAAAACAATGCGCCTGCTTTCCTCGAGCGACGGAAAAATTCATGTTGCTGGTATTCGCCACCGCCGGGCTCGGCGTTTTTCTCCTCGTTGCCCGCTCTCCTCTCCTTCCGGAGTCCGCGTATTACATAGCGTTTGCCGTTTTTCTCGTACTCACGGTTTTACCGAAATTCGAAAGCGTTCTGAAACCACGGTGGGTTCTCGCTGCGGGACTTAGCCTTGGCGCAAGTGTTCTTTTTGCACCCGTCCTGAACTACTTTTTGAACGAATACAGAAAAGGCACGGTTGAAATCTCCGCCAGGGAAGAAATCCAACCCATCGACTCCTGGACGATCCTGTTACTCGAACAATCGATGGATCATCTCGCGCGGGCGCCGGGATTGCAGAAAAAGGATATCGACGCCAACGCCGTGTTCGAAGCCTGGGCCCAGTCACCCTTGTCCCGGCACAGGGTGAACTTTATCATCGGTTGCTTTGATTCGAGCCATCGCCCCATCACCCGCTTCGGGATGGGGGTCTCGTCGTCCATCCTCATCCAGGCGCATGAATCCGCGCTGCCAGGACACCCCCCGGTCACCATCACTTCCACTCAGCCTCAACTGGGGAATTTCCACTACGCCGCCATGTCTGCAACGGTAGCCGGATCCAGAACAATCACCGTCGTTATTGAATTTCCCGATCGCGCGCGCGACCAGACACTAACCACCGAACTGTTGCGCAACACGCAGAACCCGGCGTCCCTGCTTCCCGAAGACCAGTTTATCTACAGTTGGTTCGAGAACGATCGGCTAGTCAGCTCGAATAATTCCGACGCCCACATCGGATTGCTTTTGCCTCCGGCAATTGCCGAAGTCCTCGCTTCTTCGGAAGAGGCCTGGGGCGAACTCGTGATCGGCGAGACTTTAACGCCGACGTTTTTCCGGAAGTCCGCAAGCGGTGACCGCATCCTTGCTGTATCCATCCCTCCCGGAGATTTTCTTTTCGACACGTATAGAACGATCCGGTACTCACTGGTAACCGCGATCATCGCGGTTCTCGTCGTGCTCATTTTGTTCCTTGGTGAAAGGAAAACTTTCCACATCCGGTTGCAAACCTTTCACTCCCGTCTCGCGGTTGCTTTCCTCCTGATCGCCGTGGTTCCCCTGTCAATCCTCTGGGTGAATTCCAACACCCTGGTCCGGGAACAAGCGGAGTCCACTTCAAAACGAAACCTCAAGGCCAGGTTGCTGGATTTCAACCGCTATCTCCATTCTTCGCTCAGCGCCCATACCGGCCTTCCTCCCGCAGACTCTCTGCTCCGATCCCTGCAACCCCTCGGCAAGATGGCGGGTATGGAACTGAATCTCTATTCTGGATTTGAACTCGCCGCGAGCACCCGGCAGGAATTGTACGACCCCCGCCTTTTGGATCCACGCCTCCCCGCCGCTGTTTATGAGGCCATGTACCTCGAAGGACGGTCTTTCATGGTCACACGAGAGACCATCGGCTCGTTTTCTTACCTCGTGGGATACATCGCCGTTCGACATCCGAACGGCAGCATCGAGGCCATTCTCT
>JAADGX010000239.1 GCA_013152135.1 Chlorobiota bacterium | reverse complement strand
AAGAGGTTGAACGCGTGGAGGAGAGAGGCGCTGCAAGCGACAGGGCGGGAGATAGGTCATCAAATAGTAAAACCGTGTGAAGCGAGAATGTAACGAGCCGTCGTGAATTGATACACCAGGGGGGCGTAACGGAGGTTCAGGCTCTCTCGTGCTTCTCCTTGAAATACTCGTATGTGATTTCCAGGCCCTCGTCGAGAAAAACCCGCGGTTCCCAGCCGAGACGCTCCTTGATCTTTTGATAAGAGCAGACACTGCGCATCTGTTCGCCCGCCTTTTCCGGCGCGTGTTCTTCCTTCACGGATTTCCCGGAAACGCGCACGAGACCGCGAAACACATCCAGCACCGTCTTCTCGACGGCCGTGCAGACATTAAACGTGTCCGTCCCCTCCATGTCCAGGGCGAGGACATTGGCCCGTACGACATCCTGGACAAAAACGTAGTCCCGCGTCTGAAGGCCGCTGCCGTTGATAACCGGCTGTTCGCCGTTGAGAATTTTTTCCGCGAAGATCGCCACTACCCCCGCTTCACCGTGCGGGCTCTGCCGCGGACCGTACACGTTCGTGTACCGAAACACCGTGTAATCCAATCCATGCACGACGTGATAATAATGCAAGTAGTGCTCCACCGTGAGCTTCGTAATACCATAAGGAGAGATGGGTCGCGTGGGGTGCTGTTCGTCGGCGGGAAAGTAATCCTGCTCGCCGTAAATCGCGCCGCCCGTGGAAGCGAAGATAAAACGCTCGAGCGACCGCTTCCTGGCTGCCTCCAGGAGATTAAGCGTCGCCATGACGTTCACGGATAAATCAAATTGCGGGTTCGCAACCGAGTGGCGTACGTCGATCTGGGCCGCGTGATGATTGATGATTTCAATTTCATGACGGTCCATGATGTCGTCCAGTTCTTCGGTGCGCAAGTCGACCTGGTAGAACGTCGTTCCTTTGGGAACGTTTTCGATGAACCCGGTCGAGAGATTGTCCACCACGACGACGGAATGCCCCAGACGGACGTATTCCTCGGCGATATTCGATCCGATGAACCCCGCTCCTCCGGTAATGAGAATATTCATATTCTGATCCAATTGGTGTTACAAGCGAGACTCGTCATGCGTCGATGTGCCGACGAACCAACCTGAATAAATCATCCAGCATTTCTTCGGTGAGTTTGCCGGTAAAGGTGTTCTGCTGGCTCGGGTGGTAACTGGCGATGAGGGTTACCTTGTTCATCAACTTGTACGCGGCCCCGTGGTGAAAGTCATGTTTTCTCTCGTCCGGCGCTTCCAGCATGCGATCGACAACCTCGAAGGCCACCCTGCCCAACGCGACCACGACACGGAGCTTCTTCATCATGGCAATTTCGTCACGAAGAAAATGGCTGCACGCCTGGATTTCATCGGTGGTCAGTTTATTCTCGGGTGGGGCGCAGTGAGCCACCGCGGTGATGCGACAGTCCCTCAATGTGAGGCTGTCGCCACGTGCTATGGATTGTTCCTGCGAAGCAAACCGTGCCCGGTACAGTGCGCGGTAGAGCCATTCCCCGCTTCGGTCCCCCGTGAACATGCGCCCGGTGCGGTTTGCGCCGTGCGCGGCAGGCGCCAGGCCCACCACGAGAAGCCGTGCCGAAACCGGACCGAATGACGGAACGGGCCTTCCCCAATATTCTTCATGTTGAAATCGCCGCACCTTGTCGCGCGCGACTTTTTCCCTCCACGCGACCAGGCGCGGACAAGCCCGGCAGGCTACAACGGCGTGGTTGAATTCATGGAGCGAGGTCAGACGTTTTTCCGGCACGCCGGTTTCAGAAAATTTCAAGTAGGTATCCGTATGATATGATGTATATGATGTTCGGTGCGCACGGGAATCAAAGCCACGAGCGGGACCGTCGTGCCCCTGTAGATGTGTTGCTCCAGCTTCCCGCGTCCGGGGTATTACTAAGGTCGTCAATCGAAGCAGATTTCGCAAATAACAAAATGCATCTCAAAACCGTACCCGAAGCGTGGTGACGTCGCCGGTACGAAGATCAACCCGTCGTATGGCATGGTTGTCCGTATCGGCCACCCAGCCAAACCGGCCGTGCACGGAAATGTCCTGTGGATTTCTGAAACGGCTCCGCCTCCCCCGCCCATCCCGGAACCCCGGCTCCATTCCCCCGGCAAGCGTCCGGACCGTCTTACGCTTCAGGTCGATTACACGAACCGCGTGATTGAAGGAATCAGTGATATACAGTTTCGATTTCCGGCCCGCAACTCCCGATGGATGCTGAAATAACGCCTCCGACAATCCGCCGTCCCTGTAGCCGGATGTAACCACATCAAAGCCCGCCAGTGTTACAACCCGCTTGCCTGACGGCTCAATTTCCCTGATCGCGCTGGATAATCCATCCACAAAATACAACTTTCGGTTCAGCGCGAATATGCCTAAAGGTTGCGCCAACAACGCCCGCGGTCCGGAACCGTCGCTCATACCTTCCACGCCAAACCCGACGTAGGGCTCCGCGTACCCGCTACCGCGGTTCACCCGCCAGACCTGGTGCGCGCCCGGCATCGTCACGTACAGCATCGACCGTACCGCAGTGATGCCCCACGGACTGTTCAAACCGATGTCGCTACCGGAGCCACGCATGTTGAAAAGAACCGCCCGCCGCCCGTTTCCCACCAGTGTCGTGACTCTTTTCGCCCGAAGATCTATGACTCGAATGGCATGATTTCCCGCGTCACAGAGGTACAGCAGTGAATCGCCGACGGCAATCAGCCCTTGCGGGTTGTTGAACCGCGCTTCGTGATACCGCCCGTTCCGGAATCCACGGCCGGCTCCTATTCTTTGCACGACGACGCCTCCCCGCACATCGACGATAAGCACCTCATCCCTCCCCGAATTGGAAACGTAGAGCACCTTGCCATTCCGGCCAATCGCGAGTTTCCCGGGAAAATACAATCCGTCGGGTTCCGGTTCCGCCGCCGTCAGCGGAGTTTCCCCCGGCGATAATCCTCCTTGCCGCTCGAAGTACTCGGCAAGCCTGGTAATGAAATCCACCAGGAAAGTGAATCCTTTGCTCGCTGGCCAGACGAGCACGATACGCCCCTCGGGATTTACCACCACGAAGGCCGGTTGCGACGCCACGTTGTACCGGACCGAGATGACGCCGCCCGTGTCGTTGACCACGGGATATCGAATACGGTACCTCGCAATGGCATCCCGAACGGCGCGGTCGTCGCGGGCGCCCGCGAACCGCCCGCTGTGAATCCCGATCACCGTCGTGACTTCGCCCAGTTCCTCGCGGAACAACCGGAGTTCCTCCTGGAGTCGAAGACATTCGATCGAGCCACTCGTCCAAAACTCCAGCAGAACGATCCTGCCTTGATAGTCCTCGAGTGTCCGCGGGCCATCAGTGTTGAACCACGTCAGACCTTTCGGGAAATCCGGTGCCCGTCCGATGCCTTCGAATTCCGGATCGAACGGAACGCCCTCATCCTGTTCGTTCCGATTCCCGCAACCGGGAATGAAAACCACGCAGAACATCACGACCAAAAGGAAGTACCTCATGACACGTTCAAAATAGATGCCACCCACTGCTGGCGCAAGCGATAGTTTCATCCCTCGCAAGAAAATATGTACACAGGTTTGAATGCTCATTTTTCTCTGGCATATTATGGAGGACTTCGAGGTTCACCTCAATGATCACTCCGTGCAAACTAAAACCGCACAAATGAAGCGACATGCTTGCCCAGCTTAAACGCCTGACCACGGACACGGCCCTGTACGGTCTCAGCAACGTTCTGGGGCGCATGATCAATTTCCTCCTCGTCCCCCTGTACACCAACGTCATCGCGCCGGGCGAGTACGGCTACGTGGGCACCGTGTACGCCTACATCGCTTTTTTCACCATCCTGTTTCCCTACGGGATGGAAATCGCATTCATGCGCTATTTCACCGCCCGGGAACAACATGACAAAAAAGACGTGTTCAGCACTCCCTGGCTCGCCGTGGCCGCAACCTCGCTTATCCTGGCTGTCATCATACATGCCTGTTCGACCGACATCGCTTCGCTCATCCAGCTCCCGGAGCGATTTTCGCTGATCGTCGTGTTCGCAGGCTGGACCCTGGCCGTGGATGCCATCGCCGCTATTCCTTACGCATCCCTGCGCATGGAGCGCCGGGCATTCCGGTTCGCGGTCGTCCGCTTTTCCGGAATCCTGGTCGCCGTACTTCTCAACGTCTGGTTCATCGGCATCCAGCATAAGTCCATCACCTGGATTTTCGTCGCCGGATTTATCGGGTCATGCTTTGCCTTGGCGCTTCTGCTTCCGATCATACTCGGTCGCTTGCGGCTGAAGTTCTCGCCCTCCCTGTTCCGCACGCTTTTGCGTTTCGGGCTTCCGACTGTGCCGGCGGGCCTGGCGGCGATGGTGGTGCAGGTCATCGACCGGCCTTTATTGCTCGCGTTTTCTGGTGAGGACGTCGTGGGCCTGTACAACGCCAACTACAAACTGGGCATCTTCATGATGCTCCTGGTAGGCATGTTCCAGTACGCCTGGCAACCGTTTTTCCTGCAACATGCCGAAGACGAAAATGCCAAACGGATGTTCGCGCGGGTGGGAACGTACTTCTTAGCCGTCGCGGTCGGCATCTGGCTCCTGCTTTCCTTGTTCATGAACAACATCGTGCAGATTTCCGTCGCCGGGTACTATTTCATCGGTTCGGAATATTGGACGGGACTAAGCATTGTCCCCGTCATTCTCCTTGCCTATATTTTTACAGGGATGGGTACTATTTTCGCGGCGGGCCTCTACATCCGGAAAAAGACCAATTGGCTTCCCGTCATCAGTGGAACCGGCGCCGCCGTCAACGTCGTTACCAATCTCCTGCTCATCCCCGCCATGGGAATGATGGGAGCGGCGTTGGCAACATTGCTGAGCTACGTTGTCATGGCAATGCTGAGCTTCCTCCTCGGGCAAAGGGTATATCGTGTACCCTACGAGTACGGGCGCATGCTGAAACTGGTGTTTGCCGCAGCGGTCCCGGCTTGTCTCTGGTACCTGCAAATCGATCCGGGGCTTCCCGAGGTGGTACTGAAGATTGTACTGGTCGGACTGTTTCCCGGCTTGCTGTTCCTTCTGGGTTTCTTTGAACGCGGAGAACGGGATATCATGATTCAGTTGTTAAAAAGGATTTCATCGACGAAAGAATGAGAAAAATCGTTTACGTCGTTCTGCTACTTTTCGGTCTTGGCTCGGTTGGCGAAGCCCAGCGGGCAGGAGAGAACACCGGCCGCATCAACCCGGAATTCAGCAGGACCGGTTTGCGGCGTGATGCCACCGCATTATTTCGCGACCCGAAGTTCCTCTCGACGCTCAGGAACAACACGGTTCGACGTTCGCCCGCTCTTTTCAAAAAGCAGTATCCGCGGGTCGGGAAACGCGCTTCTTCCCTCAAGGTCGGCGACAAGGCTGCCTTTTATGTCACCAACTTCGTGGACGTTTCCTATAGCCGGATCACGGCGGAAGTTCGCTACGTCGATTCCATTGTAGCCTTGTTCGTGGATAGCGCTGAGTGGGCCAACCGTCGCATCGTCCAAAGCCAGATCGATTCCATCGCGGAATTTTTGGTCAACCGTTCGCTGATCGTCTCACGCAATCCCAACAAGGGGATGCTCGAAAACGTAAAGGAGGTGTTCGGCAATCCTCCCGACGTGGACGGCGATGGGCGGCTGAACGTCCTGCTCTATGACATTCAGGACGGATACAAACCGGGAGGATCCTATATCAGCGGCTACTTCTCCTGGGTGGATCAGACCAATCAGGAAGGTTCCAACCACACGGACATTATTTACCTCGATATCGACCCTACCATTTACGGATCCCCGGTCGACGGTATCTGGCGGGCGCTTGCTACAACGGCCCACGAGTACCAGCACCTGATCCATTACGGACACGACCCCAACGAGATCCTGTTTATCAACGAGGGGCTTTCCATGAACGCCGAATTAGTGTGCGGGTTTACGGGTATGAGTCCGTACGGATACTTCAAGAATACGAACGTTCCCCTTCTCGCCTGGCCCGTCAATCCGGATTCGCCCACCGATGATTACAGCCGCGCGCAGTATTTCTTCCTCTATCTCAAGGATCGCTTCGGCGAAGGGATATTCCGCTCCATCGTCAGCGATGTTCAGAAAGGGTACCTCAGTCTCGGCAACGTGCTCGCCCATATCGCGCCGGAGCTCACCGTCGATTCCATTTTCATCGACTGGGCCATCGCCAACCAGGTGCAAAACCGGTCCATCGCCCGCAGATGGGGGTACAAGTTCCCCATCGCTCCGTATTACCCCGTTCCCACGCATACGTACGACGTCACGGATATCCCGCCCATGACCGATACGCTTGCCGCGTTGAGCGCGACGTATTGCACGTTCACCAACGTCGGCCCTTTCCTGGTCAGATTCACCGGCAGTACCAGTCTCGACGTGTGCGCCGTGGCGTACTCCGGTACAAAGACCATCGTTTCCTGCGTCCCCGCGGATACGTGGGTGAAATTCGACGGCGTGTACAGCAACGTGGTGTTCATCACCATCAACCGGAATCACAGCAGCGGACAGGTATTCACGTACGAAGCGCGTGACAACTCCGAGTCATCGGAAATCGCGTACGACAATGGCACACCTGATACGCTGATCGTCGACAACCGGAAATACGCCTACCTGACACTGGGAAACGATGTATGTCCGGGGTCGGGCATGGCGGTGTCGTTCGTCCCTGTTCCCAACAGCACATTAGTTACGGCCCGCCTCCTGGTGGCGTTCGACCAGGAACTCCCGGGATCCAACACCCCGCCGGACGCGGAGCGCGACTTCATCTTCCATCTCTGGAAAAGCTCCATCGGCGTTCCGGCCA
>JAADGX010000317.1 GCA_013152135.1 Chlorobiota bacterium | reverse complement strand
CTCCGGCACCGCCCCGGCTTTTCTCCCCGCATTCACTTCGCCTCTCGCCACGACGCGGGAGAAATCATCGAACTCTGATCCTCATCGCACGCGTTCGAAAATCATCTCTCAACTTCATCAATCCTTCCCGCGTCCTTTTATAATCGTCCCCGATTCCCGAAATTCTTCGTATGGACTATCCGCAAAAATACACGTTGTGCCATTTCATTTATGGTGAAAGATAATGCTGTTGCGTCGTTTATCAATATTGTTCCTGCTCGTCACCATCCTGGCCTCGCCGGCCCTCTCCCAGAAGCGTTTCACGCCGGAGCTTCTCTGGCAACTGGGCCGGGTGGGTGGAATATCGGTCTCGCCCGACGGCGGAGCCATCCTGTACCAGGTCACGCGCTACGACATCAAAACAAACAAAGGCAATACCGATCTCTACATCGTCCCGATCAAGGGCGGCAAACCTCTCCAGCTCACTACCAGCCCGTCGGGCGATTGGAACGGCTGCTGGTCCCCGGACGGCAAGAGAATCGCCTTTCTCTCGACTCGCGCGGGAAAACCGCAGGTATTCGTCATCAACGTGGACGGGGGCGAGGCGCGCCAGCTTACCGATATGGAAAACGGCTGCAGCTTCCTGTCCTGGTCACCGGACGGCAAGTACCTCGCGTTCTGCTCGGACGTGAAACTGGAGAAGACACTGCACGAACGCTACCCCGATTTGCCCGAGGCCAAGGCCATGATCTTCGACGATCTCATGATCCGTCACTGGACGGAGTGGAAAGACGAAAAATACCGCCACCTGTTCATCATGCCGGTGGATGGCGGTGAGCCGCGCGATCTCATGCCGGGGGAGAAGTACGAAACGCCGCTCAAACCTTTCGGCGGCGGTTCGCAGATCGGCTGGTCGCCGGACGGAACGGAGATCGCCTACACCTCGAAGAAAGTGCCGGACTACGAATGGAGCACTGATTCGGACATTTACCTGGTTGACATCGCGACGGGGAAAACCCGCAACATCACGGACGGCATGGACGGGTTCGACAAGGATCCGCTGTACTCTCCCGACGGAAAATGGATCGCCTTCCACAGCATGGAACGACCCGGTTTCGAAGCAGATCGCAATAGGCTCATGCTGTACAACCGGCAAACAGGTGACATCATCGAGCTCTCGAAAACCCTCGACCAGTGGGTTGGCAATACCGTGTGGGCGCCCGATTCGAAGTCGCTCTACTTCCAGGCCGGCGACAAGGGAACCGAACAATTGTACCGTATCTCAGTCCCCGACGGCGAGTGGACAAAGCTCACTACCGGTCCCTATAACTACGACGTCGGCCTTGATATAACGCCCGATGGCAAAACGCTCGTCGTGGGCCGGCGCAGTATGTCCTATCCCACGGAAGTGTTTACCGTGTCCACCTCGTCCGGCGAGCCTACCCAGGTCACATACGAGAACAAGGACATTTACACCGGCTTGGAGCTGGGCGAAGTTCGGGAGCGCTGGATCACCAGCACGGACGGCGCGAAAGTCCAGTGCTGGGTGATCTATCCACCGGGATTCGATCCCTCGAAGAAATACCCCATGCTCACGTACTGCCAGGGAGGCCCCCAGGCCACTATCAGCCAGTGGTTCAGCTACCGGTGGAACTTCCAGCTCATGGCGGCGAACGGTTACATCGTCCTGTGTCCCAACCGCCGCGGGCTACCGGGCTTCGGCCAGGACTGGAACGACGCCATCAGCAAGGACTGGGGCGGTAAAGCCATGGATGACATTCTCGCGGCCACCGACGACATGATGAAGGAGCCGTACGTGGACACGAAACACGTGGCAGCCATCGGGGCCAGCGCGGGCGGCTACGCCGTGTTCTGGCTTGCGGGACACCACCAGGGGCGGTTCTGCGCCTTCGTCAGTCACTGCGGGGTGTTCGACCTGATAAGCATGTGGGGCTCGACGGAAGAGTTGTGGTTCCCGAACTGGGACATCGCCGGCGGACCGTACTGGGAGAGCAAGAAAATCAGGGAAGGATTCGAGCGCAATTCTCCGCACAACTACGTGCAGAACTGGGATACGCCCATCCTCATCATCAGCGGCCAGAAGGATTTCCGTGTGCCGGTGACACAGAGCATGGAAGCCTTTACCGCCGCGCAGGTGAAGGGCATCCCCTCGCGTTTCCTGTACTACCCCGACGAGGGGCACTGGATTCTCGGTGTCCAGAACGGCCTCCTGTGGCACCGCGTTTTCTTCGAGTGGCTGGATCGCTGGTGCAAGGAGAAGTAATCAATACAGGACGAAATTGTTGTCGCAAAGAAAAAGCCGGTCTCGCCGGCTTTTTCTGTAATTCACAATCTCGAAGTAAACCAATACCTCCCCGGCATCTTCGATGGTTTCACCGATTCCTCTACGACCACGGAAAACCCCTCGTTCTTCATCTTCCCGGTCTTGTAATCCAGCTCCGATCCTGCCATGCTGTGGGGAATGGAAAAGATGATGATGGTCACTACCGCCGCTCCTACCACCCACCACTTGCGATTCACGCCGTCCCTCACCGCCACCGCGGCAATGATCCATGCCGCAAAGGCGATCAGCGTCTTGTTGTCCGTCAGGTCCGTACCGAAGGGAATCCCCGTCCAGAACGCGCCGAAAGCGTACTTCTGCACGATCGGTCCCAGGATAATACCTCCAACGAACATCAGGCCCAGGGTCCAAAACGCGTACGTCCGCGGCTTGCCGTCCTTGCGCAGGGCCTCCAGTGCCGTGCGCGTGGACAGGAACATCGCCGTAAACATGGCGAGAATATGGGGCAAGAGGAATCCCAGCGGCACGTCACCCTTGAAGCGTGTGATGACGGGTTCCTCCGGAAAAACGACTGTGCTGCCCGAGGACGACGTCAGTTCAATGCGGTACTCCACTTTCCCCGCCGGGGGCTGGTGTGGAATCGATCCGGTCAGGGTCGATCCGTCCTTTCGCATGGGCTGTCGCTGCCAGTCGTCGCCGGACATGTAACGCCTCCAGACGAGGGTTCCACCGGCAATGTTCTCTCCAACCGTGATGGTTACCGGCTGGTCTCCTTCACCACCGTGACTGCGCGTCAATTTGAAGGAGATCGTCTCTCCATTCACAACGACCTCTCCCCTCACGGGATACGTGGGACCGGTAACCCGCTGGTAATACGCGGCGGCAAGAGTAATGAGGAGAGCATATATCCATAAGGCGAACGGTGACTGCAAAGCTTTCATGGACAGGTATCCTTCAGTGTAACAATTCCTTGAATCAAGATAGTGAATCTCGGTAAAATCCCCCCGGCCGGAGCGGAACCAATCCAACCTTTCCGGATCTTTTTCCGATGATAACGACCATTGTTCGCTCCTGTATTCACCTTGTTTTTTCATGATGCCGGTAGTATGTTTTCAGGGGTTACCGGCAGGCCTTTTACCGTCGTTCCGACGGCGCGATATTTACGTACCGTGAAAACACAAAAGAACGTTGATAGCCGGTTCGATCACGACGTCATCCCGGTTTTCAACGTTACGATTCTCAAATACCATCGCCGTGCGACGACGGGCCTTTCAGAACCGGCCACCCCCCCCACGTTCTATTAAGCGAACAGGTGGAACCATGAACGAGAAAAAGAAGAAAAACGACGATTACTCAGCCGAGACATACCTGATCTACGGCAAGGCGCACACGATGAAATGGGACTACAATCACCACGTCATCCCTCCCATATCATCCTCCACTACGTACCGACTCGACTCCGCCCAGCGCGGCGCCCAGGGCTTTATCGAATTCGCGCACACCACGGAAGAGACAAAAGGGCGCGCCCCCATCTACATTTACGACCGCCTCGGTGAACCGAACAAGGACATCCTCGAGGAAAACCTCGCCTTCGCGGAAAAAGGTGAAGCGGCGGTGACGTACGCTACCGGCATGGGAGCTATTTCCGCCATCCTGGGCATCCTGACCAAATCGGGCGACCAGATCCTGGCGCACAGGACCTTGTACGGGTGCACGTTTTCCCTCCTCTCCAATTGGTACCCGCGCTACAACATCGATGTCGGTTTTATTAATCTTCTCAACGTCGGGGAACTCGAGCAGAATATCACGGAAGCAACACGCGTCGTGTATTTCGAAACACCGGTGAATCCCACCATGGAGATTATCGACATCAGGAGCGTGTGCGAGGTGGTGGCCGAGTATAACAAATCGCGCTCCCCCGAGAATCGCATTCTCACCGTGGTGGACAACACGTTCGCCACGCCGTTTTGCCAGCGGCCGCTCGAATTCGGCGCCGACTTCGTCGTGCACTCGCTGACCAAGGGCATCGGAGGTTTCGGCACGGACATGGGCGGCGCGGTTATCGGCCCGGAGTCCGCGCGCGACATGCTTTTACTGTACAGGAAAGACTTCGGTGCCGTGCTGGCCACGAAAAGCGCCTGGCCGATCCTCGTGTACGGCCTCCCTTCTCTGCCCGTGCGCATGCGCCAGCAGCAGGCTTCCGCGGGCACCGTCGCGGAGTTCTTGTGCCGCCATCCGAAAGTCGAAAGCGTGAACTACCCGGGTGCGGAGTGCTTCGCTCACAGTGATCTCGCCAAGAAGCAGATGCGCGATTACCACGACAACTTTGCGCCCGGTTCCCTGCTCTACTTTACGCTGAAAGCCGATTCACCACAGGCCCGGAAAGACCTCGGCGAGAAGCTGATAAACTACATCGCGGAGGAAGCATACACCATTACCCTGGCCGTAAGCCTCGGGCACACGCGCACGTTGATCGAACATCCCGGCTCCATGACCCATTCGGCGATTCCCCCCGAGGAACAACTCGCCCGCGGGCTCGATCCGGGTGGCATCCGCTTGTCCATCGGCCTGGAACAAGTGGACGACATCATCAAGGACCTGGGCGAGGCGCTGGAAATTGTCTGACGTGTTCCCCATCGTTCGCAGCGTACTGCTTTCGCGCTTCCCCGGGATCGGCGCGGGCATGAGTACGCGCCAGGGACCTTCCGCCGATCCCGCGCTGGATTTTGACATGGGCGACGACGCGGAAGCGTCCGTGCGCAACCGCGAGCTGCTGTTGCGACGCCTGGGCTTCGCCCCGGACCGCCTCGCCGTGCAGGAACAGGTGCATTCCGCCACCGTCACCGAAGTGACTGAAAGCGGTCTCGTACCCGCTTCGGACGCCATGTTCACCGTTACGCCGGGCCTTGCTCTCGGCATCAAGACAGCCGATTGCGTGCCTGTGCTTCTCGCGTCGCCGCACAACCACCTCGTCGCGGCCGCGCACGCGGGATGGAAAGGCTGCACGAACGGCTTGCTGCCCGCGCTTCTCGAAAGACTCAACAGCGAAGGCATACCCATGGACGAGCTGTACGCGTGGATCGGCCCGGCCGCGGGCCCTGACCACTACGAGGTCTCGGACGACATCGCCGCGCAGTTTCCCGACGAATGCGTCTTGCGAACAGATGACCAAAAACCGCGCGTCGATCTCCAACGCACCTGCCGCCTGCAATTATTGTCGGCCGGCATACCGGGCGAGCAGATCGAAACCAGCTCCTACTGTACGATGTGTCACCCGGCGCTGTTCTACTCGTACCGGCGGGAAGGTGAGAGAGCCGGAAGAATGCTCGCCATTATCGGAATGCGGGAACCATGATGACCGCGACGTTTGCATTCCTGGATACCGGTCGGAAGCCGGGACGGTGGAACATTGATTTCGACGTACGCCGCGCCGAAATGCTGGAACGCGGGGAGTGCCTCCCCACGGTGCGCGTATACGGTTGGGACCCCTGGTGCATTTCCCTGGGCCGCAACCAGCACCCGGAAGACATCGACACGGAGGCCTGCCGGAAGGACGGCATCGACATCGTCACGCGACCCACGGGCGGGCGGGCGATCCTTCACGCCCAGGAAGTCACCTACTCGGTTGTCATGCCGGCGGAGGACCGGGGCATCATGGAGGTCTATCGGCACATCAGCGCCGCCCTGATCGACGGGCTGCAGGAATTGGCCGGGGACCTGACGTGGTCGAAGACCCGGCCGGATTTCACGCGCCTGTACAGGGAACCGGGCGGCATCTCCTGCTTCGCGTCGTCGGCGCGCTACGAAATCGAATTCGACGGGCGCAAGCTGGTGGGAAGCGCCCAGCGCCGTATCGGCGACGTCGTGCTCCAACACGGCTCCATCCTCCTCGACGACGCCCACTTGCAATTGACCAGGTATCTTCGTATCGATGATGATACCCGCGACCTGGTCCGGCGGGATCTCGAAGCGCATACGATCACACTCCGTGAAATCCTGGGACGTGCGGTCTCACCCAAAGAAGTCCACGCGTGTCTTTTCAAGGGTTTTTCCCGGGCCTGGAACGTGGAATTGGTCGAGGAAGTTCTGAACGAGACTGCTGTCTCTCAACGGGAGGTTTGAACCATGTCCATCAGCAAGAAGATTCGTAGAGTCACCACGCGCTCCATTCACGAGATGTACACTGCCGGCGAGAAGATCAGTTGCCTTACCGCCTACGATTACACCATGGCAAGACTGCTCGACCAGGCAGGGGTCGACATCCTCCTCGTGGGCGATTCCCTGAGCAACGTGATCCAGGGACACGAAACCACACTTCCCGTGACGCTCGAAGAAATGATCTACCATACGAAAGCCGTCGTGCGGGGAGTTCATCGGGCCATGGTCATTACCGATCTTCCTTTCATGTCGTACCAGAACACGGTGGAAGAAGCCTTCCGAAACGCGGGAAAAGTGATGAAGACCACGGGCGCTGGTGGTGTCAAGCTCGAAGGCGGCGAGAAGTGCGCCGAAGTCATTCACAAGATATCCATCGAAGGCATCCCGGTAATGGGACATATCGGTCTGCTCCCGCAGTCGATCCACCAGTACGGCGGCTACCAGCCGCGGGGCACAACCGACGAGGAAGCCGAGCGGATACTCAAGGATGCCAGGGCTATCCAGGAC
>JAADGX010000026.1 GCA_013152135.1 Chlorobiota bacterium | reverse complement strand
GCATGGTGAAGATTGATCTCCACCGAACGGGGCCAGCGGTTGCCGATGAATCGCGCCACCCGTTCGGCGCAGTACACCGAGCGGTGTTGCCCGCCCGTACAGCCCAGGGCGATGTAGATGTCGGTGTACTCGTTTTCCAGGTACGATTCGACGGCGTGGTGACACACCCGCATTACGTGTTCGAGAAACCGCCCTGCTTCCGGTGACTTCTGAATGTAATTTTGCACCGGTAAATCCTTGCCGGTAAGGTCGGCGAATTCAGGAACCCTGCCGGGGTTGGGAAGACAGCGGCAATCGAATACGAACCCGCCGCCATTGCCTGCCGGATCAGTCGGCACGGTTCCGAAGTGGTAACTGAACGAAAAGAGATGCACGGTCAGTCGGGCCGATGACTCCTCTTCCCGCGTGAAAGCCTCCACGGCTTTGTCCAGGCCGCGTTCCAATTCCGGCATCGAAAGACCTGTTCTACGCGCGAGGAATCCCGCGTTTTCCAATCCAGGCCGGATACCCCGCAAGAAATCCGCTTTCCCCTGCCACCATCCCAGGTTGCCGAACGCGCCCAGCGCCTGGAGAACACGCACCAGTGCGAAGGCCGGGAAGTATGCTTTCCATCGTTCAACATCGAGTCGTGTTTTCCGTGACGCTTCCGCGATATAGGTCTCGATCAATTCTTCCCGTAAATCTTCGGGAAGCCCGGCCCGGGCATCATACAGCAGCGACGCCGGATCGTATTGCAGGGCGCCGCGCCGCCCGGACTGGTAATCGATGAAATGCAACTCACCGTTGTGAATCATGATGTTACGACTCTGGAAATCGCGGTACAGGAAATAATCGCGGGGTTCCTGCACGAGGAAATGCCTCAACATTGTGAAGTCCATTTCCAGTTTGAACGGATTCACCTTCCCCGGTATCAGCGTGCCCAGGAACTTGTCCCGGAAATAATGGAGATCCCCCGTGATAGTTTCATCTGCAAAGGAAGGATACTGGTAGCACAAGCCGTAATCAATCGCGTCTCGGGCATCGATCTGGAAACGCGTCAATTCCCGTAGCGCCCGCTTATACATCGCCGTCGCTTCCGGCGTGAAATCATTGCCCGTTCGTCTCTCCCGTATCCAGTCCTGGAGCAAAACGTCGCCCAGGTCTTCTTCCAGGTAACAAAGGGAATCACCCGAAACGGCGAATATTTCCGGCACCGGTAATCCATGGTTCCTGAAGGCGCGCGTGAAGCCGAGAAACGCCGCGTTCTCCGCGGGATTGCTCCCGTCCACGCCGACGGCCGAAACACCGTCTGCGCTCATGCGGTAGAGCTGGCGTGTCGAACCGTCCTGCTTCAGCGGTACGACCTTCTCCGGCTCGATTCCAAAATGATTCCGAAACAACTTTCTTAGCGCCTGCATCACGTTCAGGAGAGAATTCGGTTATGGATAAAGAAAACCCCGCCGATGGTTGTCGCCAGGCGGGGCATAAAACGATTTATATCATCTCAGGCGATGGTTACATCCTGGCTGAGATACACGTCCTGGACGGCGTGGATCAACGATATGCCTTCGTCCATGGGCTTCTGGAAGGCCTTGCGACCCATGATGAGGCCCATGCCTCCCGCTCGCTTGTTGATTACCGCCGTACGAATGGCCTGGGCGAGATCATTGGCGCCGGACGCGCCGCCGGAGTTGATCATTCCCACCCGGCCCATGTAGCAATTCGCCACCTGGTAGCGGCAGAGATCGATCGGATGATCGGACGTCAGCTTATCATACACGAGGGGGCTGGTTTTTCCGAACTTCAGGGCAGTGAAACCGCCGTTGTTTTCCGGCTGCTTCTGTTTAATAATATCGGCTTCGATCGTGACCCCGAGGTGATTCGCCTGGCCGGTCAAATCAGCCGATACGTGGTAATCCTTGTCCGCCTTGAACGTGGGGTTCCGGAGATAGCACCAGAGGATGGTTACCATGCCCAGTTCGTGCGCGTACTGAACCGCTTCCGAGATTTCCTGGATCTGCCGGTCCGATTCTTCTGAGCCATAGTAAATGGTGGCTCCTACCGCCGCTGCGCCCATGTCGAACGCCTGGTCAACGCTGGCGAACAGTATCTGGTCGTACGTGTTGGGGTAGGTCAGCAGCTCGTTATGATTGATCTTCAGGATGAACGGAATCTTGTGGGCGTACTTCCGGGCGACGGAACCAAGGACGCCCAGCGTGGAAGCGACACCGTTGCACCCGGCTTCAATTGCGAGCTTGACGATGTTCTCCGGATCGAAGTAAATGGGATTCGGAGCAAACGACGCGCCCGCGGAATGTTCGATTCCCTGATCCACGGGCAAAATCGAGAGATATCCTGTTCCCGCCAGTCTCCCGGTGTTGAAAAGACGATGCATGTTAACCAGCACCGGTGTTGGACGATCGCTGATCTGCCAGACCTGGTCCACGTAATCCGGACCGGGCAGGTGAAGCTGGTCGCGGGGAATTCCCTGGCACGTGTGTTCGAGCAAGTGTTGTGCCTCGTCACCAAGCAGTTCTTCTAATTTGTCAATCATGGTAAAGCCCGTTTCTGAATGGACATGACAGCATTGTCCTCTAAAGTATAAGATTTTCCGTTCCGCTTCAACCACCAATTACATGTCTTCGCCTGAAATAAGTTGACCAAATTTCGTACAATAGATTTGGAGCGCCGATGAAAAGGTGTAGAACCTTCATAACGGGAAAAATTCTCGCCGCAGATAGCAGCCGTGAAGTGCTGAAACGTATCAGCAGAATTTTGAGGATCGACAAGCAACCACGTCCGCCGAGCGCGTGGAAACGGAGTTTTTCCTGTATCGGCGTTGAAACCATCCCGATCCATGAACAAAAACCACGTTCACCTTTGAATTATTCCATCAACGTATTTCATGTATCGTCAGTTTCGAAATTCGAAATCCCAACACTTATCCACAATTGACAACTAAAACAATGACCACAGACAATCCATACAAGGGATACCACGGCAGGGCGCTGGAAGCACTAAAGCGGTTTCACGTCAGGGTCTGGAGTGACGCCGAAGTTACCACGGACGAAGACACGTTCCGTGGCATCATTCTTCCCCGGTCCGAAACAGCGGACGGCGAACACATCGTTCTGAAAATGATCACCGGCTATAATATCGGTGTTAATGTCAGCCGTATTCGAAACCTGGAGGAGAAAGGTTACAAAGAGGCACATTACAAAATTCCGGAGAAGGAGTTCCCCTACGCTCCGGGGCGGTCGCGTGTCAAGCTGTTCGGCACCGGCGGCACGATTGCCAGCAGGCTTGATTATCGCACCGGCGCTGTCATTCCTGCCTTTACACCGGGAGAACTCTACGGTTCAGTACCTGAGTTAGCGGATATCTGTAACCTGGAAACGGAAAAACTATACGGTGTTTTCAGTGAGAACATGGGACCCGAGCAGTGGATTCGCCTCGCTGAAGAAATTGGAAACGAAATCGAGAAAGGCGTACAGGGAATCGTGGTTGGGCATGGCACGGATACGATGCACCATACCGCCGCCGTACTCTCGTTCATGGTGCAGAATTCCCCCGTTCCCATCGTCATGGTCGGTTCTCAGCGGTCGAGCGATCGTCCGTCTTCCGACGCGGCGTTGAACCTGATTCACAGCGTCAAAACCGCAGCGGAATGCGAAATCGCCGAGGTGATGGTATGCATGTTCGGTCCGACTTCGGACCAGTACGGTCTGCTGCACCGTGGCACTCGCGTCCGGAAAATGCATTCCAGCTATCGTTCGACGTTTCGCACCATAGGCGATATCCCTCTGGCCAAAGTCGATCGCGAAGGCTTTACGTATTTGCGGGAAGATTATAACCGCCGCCGCGAGGATAAGAACGTATCCATCAACCCCGTTTTCGACGACCGCGTCGGAATCGTGTACTACTATCCCAACATGAAACCGGACATGATCGATTCCATGATCGCGAACGGCTACCGTGGTATCATAATAGCGGGAACCGGCCTCGGACACGTCAACAAGCCCTTGTATCCTGCGCTGAAACGTTGCCAGGAGGCAGGTGTAGCCGTGTACATGACCGTCCAAACATTGTGGGGCTACGTCCAGATGTACGTGTATGAAACAGGGCGAGAGATGATGGAACTCGGTGTCATACCCGCCGCAAACATGCTTCCGGAAGTCGCTTACGTAAAATTGGGCTGGGCCTTGGCCCAATCCGACGATCTCGACGAAATCAAACGCCTCATGCTCACTCCCATAAACGGTGAGATTACCGACCGGGAACCGTACAACGGTTACCTCATCTTCCAGGGGGGGTTGCCGGAAGTGGACGAGTTCGTAGCGCAAATAAAGCGCTAGCAAGCACTCGCCTTTCCCGCCGGGCAGAGGGAAAAGTCTGCAATTATCGCAATATCCGGGAAGAAATTTTTTCCATTATTCATCCCTGAGATATATCTTTCTATAAGCGGCAAGGTATATTAGCAACCTCTACTGAAACGGGAGGGGTATGAATAGGAGCACTTTCCAGGCGAGCGACGTCTCCGAAACGTCTGCGTCAACAAATCAACAAACAGACGCAGGCAAGGGAAATTCAGGCCCGGATGCCCAGCCCGTTATGGATGCACGTATTTCAGGTAATCCATACTCCTTGAGTGCATCACCGTACTTCACCGATCTTCCATCCCGTAAATATTTCACCCTTGCATTCACTATGCTTGCAGTGTGCGGTATCGCAGTAACGTTGCTGGATTATTTTATTTTTTCTGAAAGCATCTTCCCAGTGGACTTGCATGAATGGGTGCATCTTTTCTTCGTTGTGATTCTGTACGCGGGTTTCGTGTACATGATTCACCGAATCGAGAACAAGCGCCGGGAAGCGTTGATCGGCCTGCGTCGCGAACGCGACCTGCTCAACCACATCATGGAAACAAGCCCGGGTGGTGTTCTCGTCATCGACCGCAACGATACTATCATCTTTGCCAACGCGGAAATCGAGAATATCTTCGGTGCCTCCCGTGAACAGGTGGTCGGAATATCCCTCAAAGAGACAGAATGGCAAGCCACGGACCTCGACGGCGATCCAATCCCACGGCAACAACTTCCGTACCGTCGCGTGCTTGATTCCGGTCTGCCTGCGTATGGCGAACGTATAATCATTGCTACACCGGACGGACAGGAACTTACGTTGTCCATCAATGCCGCCCCTCTCTTCGACCAATCCGATGCCGTGGAAGCCGTCGTGACGACGATCGAAGACGTCACCGAGAGAATTAAAGCTGAACGCCAGGTAGCCCTGTTGAGCAATGCCCTTCGCAGCGTCATGGATGCAGTCGTTATCACCGATCTCGATAACAACATCCTTTACGTAAACAAGGGGTTCGAAACCACCTATGGTTATTCCCGGGACGAACTGATCGGACAGAACATAGCCATCATTCGTGCGGATGATTTTCCGCCCGACCTCCACGTCTCCATCTACAGTAACACTATCAAAAATGGATGGACAGGCGAGGTTCGTAATCGGCGCAAGGACGGAAGTGAATTCCCGACTTTGCTCTCCACCTCTGTCGTACGGAATGAAGCAAACCAGGCGATTGCCTTGATCGGTATCTCCCGTGACATTACTGAACGTGTCCAGGCTCAGCAGGCTCTCCGTGAGCAGCGAGAGTTTCTCCACAGCATCATTGAATCGCTGACCAACCCATTCTATGTCATCAACGCCGATGACTATACGATCACCCTTGCCAACAAGGCCAGCGGACTGGTTGATCTTTCTCCCGGTACCACGTGCTACGAAGCCACGCATGGTGTCGACCGCCCTTGCCACGAAATCGGATGCGAATGCCCCTTGATTCATGTTCGGGAAACGGGAGAACCGGCAGTGGCTGAACACACCCATTACAATGCAGAAGGGTTGGAGCAGGTCCTGCAAGTCCACGGGTTTCCGCTCAAGGACGATACCGGGAAGGTGGTCCAAATGATCGCCTACGATATAGACCTGACGGAGAAGAGAAAATCGGAACTGCTGAGTGAGCGTCGGCGCAGACAGTTGCAGGCCGTATTCGATTCGAATCCCATCGCCTTGTTCGTGCTGGATTCTGATCGCCGTGTGCGGGAATTCAATCGGGCCGCGGCATCCCTGTCACGATTCAGAGAAGATGATCTGATCAACCGCCGGCCTGGAGAAATTATGAATTGCATACATCATCTCGATGTGCCGGAGGGATGCGGTTTCGGACCAGCTTGTGACTCCTGCGTAGTTCGAAACATCGTTCTCGATACATTCCGTAAGAAAGAACCCGTTTTACGCAAAGAAGCAACACTTACCCTGTGGAACAAAACCCAACACCAGGTGTACATGCGCCTTCACACTGCTTACTTCGAGGGAGAATCAGGACCAAACGTCCTGCTGGCCATGGATGACATCACCATGATAAAGGACATCGAGAATGCACTGCGGGAGAGCGAGGAGCGTTACCGTTCTCTGGTAGAAGCGGCTCAAGAAGCGATCATAACAATCAATGAACAGGGCGAGATCGTATCCTGGAACCCCGGGGCGGAAACCATGTTCGGATATAAAAAAGGCGAAGCAATCGGGAAGGACATTAGCATAATTATACCATCACACTCCCTGGAGCAGTATCATGCTGGTATGTCTCTTCTTGTCGGAGGCGATGAACAAGAAGTGATCGGAAAAACATTGGAATTGACGGGGTTGCATAATAATCAAAACGAATTTCCAATTGAACTATCCGTCTCTCGCTGGGTTAAACATGATGAAAGCTTTTTCACCGCTATTATCCGGGATATTACCGAGCGCAAGCATGCAGAGAGGAAACTGCGGGAAGCCCTCGCCAGAGCGGAACGGGCTGACAAACTCAAAGATGCTTTTGTCGCAAACATTTCTCACGAGATCCGAACACCGCTCAATATCATTCTCGGCTACTCCGATATTCTTGAAGTAGAATTCA